>JAYGEA010000232.1:0-6474 GCA_046582635.1 Alphaproteobacteria bacterium | reverse complement strand
GCCGTCAACTCAACACCCCGAAAATGACTCGGCTATCGAACGCCCGCCGAGGCTTTCCTCGAAATCCTTCGAATTGCACTTGAGATGTGAATCCAGCGAGCACCAATAAAGACGCAATCGCCCGGCCAATATCAGATCGTTCGCTCCGAGAGAGCGGCCCATGTCACAGCAATTTATGCGCTTGGGGACGCATGACGCGAGGTCAAGGGAACGGGCCCGACTTTTTGCCCTCTAACCCCGATCCCGCATCAGGCGGGCCTGGTCCCGTTTCCAATCCTTATCCTTCGAGGAGGCGCGTTTGTCGTGCTGTTTCTTGCCCTTGGCGATGCCCAGGAGGCATTTGGCGATGCCGCGGTCGTTGAAATACAGCTTCAACGGTACCACGGTGACCCCGGCGCGGGCGATGGCGTTGCTCAGCTTTTCGATCTCTCGCTTGTGCAACAGCAACGGGCGGGGGCGCAGGGGTTCGTGGTTAAAGCGGTTGCCGCCCTTGTATTCGGGGATGTGGGCGTTGATCAGATGCAGGGTGCCGTCTTTCTCCACCGCGTAGGCTTCGGCAATGGAGGCCTGTCCGGCGCGGAGCGATTTCACCTCCGTGCCGGTCAGCATCAGGCCCGCCTCCAACGTATCATTGATGAAATAGTTGTGGCGTGCCTTGCGGTTTTCGGCGATCGATCTGGTCATCAGCGCAAAAAGTGCCTAATTGACCAGGCCGGCGTGGGTCATGGCGGCATCGATTTTTTCCATTGTGCCCTCGGTCAACGGCACGATGGGCAGACGCGCTTCCGCTTGGCACAGGCCCAGTTTGGCGGCGGCATACTTGGTGCCGGCCGGGCTTGGCTCCAAAAACAGCGAGACATGCAGGGGCATCAGGCGCTCATGCAACTTCAGGGCCAGTTGGTAGTCGCCGGCCAGGCAGGCTTCCTGGAACTTGGCGCACAAATTGGGCGCAATATTGGCGGTGACGGAAATACAGCCGTTGCCGCCCTGGGCATTATAGGCCAGCGCGGTGCCGTCCTCGCCTGAGAGGTGACAGAAACTATCGCCCAGCAACAGCCGCTCCCGGCTGACCCTGGCGACATCGCCCGTGGCGTCCTTGACGCCCACGATACGGGGCAGCTCGGCCAGCCGCGACATGGTCTCGGGCAGGATGTCGACAATGGCCCGGGGCGGAATGTTATAGACGATGATGGGGATGTCGGAGGCGTCATGCAGGGCCTTGAAATGCTGATACAGCCCCTCCTGATTGGGCCGGTTGTAATAGCCCGCCACGTGCAGCACCGCATCGGCGCCGGCCTTTTCGGCGTGCTGGGTCAGGGTAATGGCCTCGGCCGTGTTGTTGGAGCCGGCGCCCGCGATGACCGGTATGCGGCCGCCCACTTGATCGACCACCATTGCCACCACGCGGCCATGTTCTTCATGGGACAATGTGGGACTTTCCCCCGTGGTGCCGCACGGCACGATGCCGTGGGTGCCCATTTCAACATGCCAATCGACAAGTTTGCGCAGGGCATCTTCATCCACAAGACCGTCACGGAAAGGTGTGATGAGCGCTACAATTGACCCCTTGAACATGGTTCTCTCCTAGGGAAAAGGTTAATCTGTTAAAAGAGTCGCGAACTTAACCCTTTCCCCGGCAAGGGGGCAAGCAGCGAGAACAACAATTCAGTCCTTATTCACATATCCGTTCCGCGCCGCCCGCCTGCTCATGCTCCCGGGCATGGCGTTCTTATGCGCGGCACCTGCCATGGGCGCGGGCGGCCCCCGGTCGGCCCAGTTGTCGGCCCAGGACCGGGGCTACTACATAAACGCTTTCAGGGCGGTGAAGAAAAGGGACTGGGCCGGGGCCCATCGCTGGGCCGCCAAGGCCAGGGAGGGCCTGCCGGCCAAGGCCGTTGCTTGGCTGCATTACCGCGAGCCCGGCAACCGGGCCGGGTTTTCCAAAATCTCCGCATTCGTCGATGCGAACCCTGATTGGCCCTCCGCCCAACGGCTGATCCGGCGGGCGGAGGAGGCCATGGAGATCAGCCGTATCGACGACAACGTAGCCCTGGCCTGGTTCACCAAACACCGGCCCCTATCGGGACCTGGGCAATTGCGCCTGGCGGAGGCCATGCTGGCGGCGGGTTCGGATGCGGCAGTCAATGGGGGCGCGGATGCGGCCCTGGCAGCGGACGGCAAGCAGTGGCTGCGCCATGCCTGGATCAACAACACCTTCCCCAGGCGGCGGTCAAAAGCGATCTACCGCCGCCACCGGAAAATCTTCAGCCAAGAGGACCATATGGCGCGGCTGGATTGGCTGCTCTGGCAGGGGCACCGCTACAGCGCCCGGCGGCTTTATAGCCTGGTGCCCAAGGGCTACCGCAAACTGGCCGAGGCACGGGAGAGCCTGATGGTGCAAGGTCCCGGCGTGGACAGCAAGATCTCCGCCGTGCCGCGGGAATGGCTGGCCGACAGCGGCCTGGCCTACGAACGCCTGCGCTGGCGCCGGCGCAAGCGCCTCGACGAGCGGGCCCGCGAGATCCTGTTGCAACCGCGCACTGACCTTGGCCCCCGGCCGAAACGTTGGTGGCTGGAGCGGCACATCCAGACCCGCATGGCCCAGCGCGAGGGCAAGGCGGGGTTGGCCTACCGCCTGGCCACGGGGCATCGGCAAACGCCGGGCAGCTTTGCCTATGCCCAGGCGGAATGGCTGTCGGGCTGGATCGCGCTGCGTTATTTGCATGACGGCGCCAAGGCCTTGGGCCATTTCGCGGCGCTCTACAAGAACGTGCGCTTTCCGGTCAGTCTGGCCCGCGCCGCCTATTGGGCCGGGCGCGCCAATCAGGCCCTGGGCCGGGGCGAGGACAGCACCCTGTGGTATAGCGAGGCGGCCCGCTACCCCGCAACCTACTATGGTCAATTGGCGGTTCAGGCCCTCGGCCCCAAGGGTCGTTGGCGCCTGCCGAAAGAGCCCGTGCCCACGGTGGCCACAAAGTTGCATTTCGACAAGCGCGAACTGGTCCGCTTGAGCCATATGCTGCATGCCCTGAGGCAGCCCGACCACCTGCGCCCCTTCATCCTGCATCTGGCCAAGACAGCCGCCACGCCCCCGGAACGAAAACTGGTGGCCCGCCTGGCCGGGGATTTGAAGCAACCGGACCTGGCGGTGCGGACGGCAAAAATATCGCTCCGCGCCGGCACCTTGCTGGCCCGGACCGGCTACCCCATCCTGGCCGCCCTGCCGCCCATGAAGATTGAGGTCGCCCTGGCCCACGCCGTGGCCCGTCAGGAAAGCGAATTCGACGCCAAGGCCATCTCGTCGGCCTCCGCCCGGGGCCTGATGCAGCTATTGCCACGCACGGCACGCAAGGTGGCGAAAAGCCTTGGCCTCCGCTATCGCAAAAAACGCCTGTTCGAGGGCCGCTATAATATGCGCCTGGGCGCGGCCTATCTGGGTCAGTTGATCAAGGCCTATCGCGGCTCCTACATCATGGCTCTGGCCGCCTATAACGCAGGACCCAACCGGGTGCGGCGATGGTTGCGGCAAAACGGCGACCCCCGCAAGGGCGTGATAGATCCCATCGATTGGGTCGAGGCCATCCCCATTTCCGAGACCCGCAACTATGTGCAGCGGGTGATGGAGAATTTACAGGTCTACCGCTGGCGCCTGCAGCCGCGCACGGCGAAACTGGCGTTGCTCCGGGATCTGCACCGCAACGGCCCACCCACTCAGTGAATGATATAGACTGAAACGATGGCTAAAATTGAATATTAGTTTGGCGAAGAGGCTTCATTGGTAACCGAAATTCAGCATTGGCTGGAGGCGTTGGACCTTGGCAAATACCGGGAGGTCTTCGCCGAGAATGAAATTGACTTGGCCGCCGCGAACTTACGGCGCGGTCCCATGGCCAGCCGAGGATGACGCCGCCGCCTTCGAAAGCTTTATCGGTGACGGACCCTCCGATTGGTCGATATTCCAAATTCGCCGCGACAGGGCCTTGTCGGCACATGGCCGTGGTGAGCCGAGCCATGAAGTCATGTCTGAATTGAATGATTTGCAAAGCTTCGCACAACGGTGGGGCCTCAAATGGCCCTTGCCAAGGATTGAAGCCGCCTTGAAATCCTAACCGTCGAGATAACCCGCCAGATGGCCGCATAAATCGCGGGCGTCGTCACCGGCGCCGTCGATCAGGGCGGATTTGCGGCGGCGCAGGAACTGCATGCCCATGAGGTACATCCCCGGCGCGTCGTCAACCACGCCGCCGTCGTGCTTGATATGGCCCTTGCGGTCCAGCAGCTCCAATTCCAGCCAGGAATAGTCGGGCCGGTACCCGGTGGCCCAGATCACCGTCTTGATTTCGCCGCTGGCCAGGTCCATGCCTAGCTGCGGCGCGTCTTCAACCCCGGTGGGTTCGAGGCGGTGGGAGGGATCAACCTCGCCGTCCATGCCGCTCTCGTCCGCCCATTCGTCGAAGGTCTTGAGCAGCCGGTTCATCTTTAGATCCGACATATTGCACATATTGCGCAGGGAACCGGCGAACTGCGCCTTGCCATCGTGGATGCCAGCGAAGCGGCCCACCAGCTTCACCCCGATGGCCGTCAAGGCGTTGATGTCCAGGGTCTTGCGCTCGTCACTGCCCGTCAGCTGAAATGATGGCACCCGGCGGATCCGGACGATATCTTCAATTTCGCTATAGAGTTCATCGTGCAGGCCGGAGGCATCAATCCACCATTCTATGTCCCGCCCGCGATAAACCCGCGGCACCCGGATATGCGCGCCCACCGACAAGGTCACCGGCCGGCCGGAGCGATGGATCTCGTCCGCCAACTGGGTTCCGGTGGCCGCCGCGCCAACGACGAGGACCCCGCCGTCCGCAAGTTGTTCGGGATTGCGGTAGTTGTTGGGCGTCAATTGCGCAATGCCGGAGGGCAGGGCATCGGCGATTTTCGGGATGGTCGGAATGTTGCAGGCCCCGGTCGCCAGCACCACGGTGCGGCAATGCCAATCACCCTGGTCCGTGCCGACATGATAGCCGTTGTCATTGCCGCGCAGGGCCGTCACGACTGTATTGGTTTGCACCGGCGCCTCGATCATCTGGGCGTATTTGTCCAGAAAGGCAATGGTCTCGGGCATGGTGCGGTAGCCGTCGGGATCGTCGCCCTCGTAACCGAAATCAGGCAGCCTGCTCTGCCAATTGGGCGTCAGCAGGCGAAGCGAGTCCCAGCGTTCCGTGCGCCAGGAATTGGCCACATCGCCGCGTTCGAGCAGGACATGGTCTATGGAGCGCGCGGACAGGCAGCGGCTCACAGCGAGCCCTGCCTGCCCGGCCCCGATTATGACGGTCGTGGCTGTAGGAACGGTACTTACTCCTTAAACATCAAGCGTCGGTGAGGTGGAACCTTATTCCACCACGACGGTGATGTTGGTCGGATTGGAGACAACGTCGTAAACGGCGGAGCGTTTTTGCGATTGGGCCACCAAGGCTTCGATATCTTCGCGGTCGGCGTCGGCGTCGATCTTGTAGCTGACCTTGATGCCATCGAAACCATTGCGGATATCGGCATCCATGCCAAGAATGCCCCGGACGTCCATGCCGCCTTCCAGCGTCGCAACGACCGAATTCAATTGGATTTCACGATGTTGCGCCACGGCGGCAATGCCCGCCGTCAGGCAACTGGCCAAGCCCACCAGGACATATTCAATCGGCGTGGCGCCATTGTCGGCGGCGGCAAAAAGTTCCGGATGATCGGCATCGAAAGTGAATTCCCGCTTATGGCTCTGCTCTTCACCAAAGCCGAAGTAACCTTCGACGGACGAATGGCTGTGGGTGCCGTCTTTCCATTCGCATTTGGCCCGCCAGGTAAAAGCCCCGGCCTCCGGCGCTCCTTCAAGAACTTCACGTGCCCCAAGCAAAGCCTCTACGTTCACACCATTTTTTACTTCACTCATTTTTTGTTGCTCCCTATCTTAATTTTGGACTTTAGATATCGGGCGCATTGAATGGGAATTCAAGCAACCTCCCCCGCAATTCATCTGCGCTACGATAAATATACCTCATAACCCATTTGGTAGAACGCCATAGCCTAGGATACGCTGTCGTTTAGTCAAGACGCTTTTGCCATTACCGGCGGTTATGTGGCCCGGTATGACGCGAATGTTATCGAGACCTGTGCGCGGGTTTGATATCCCACTGTTTTCGCTCGGTTTCTCGGAGTCGCAAGAAATTTTTTCCGACGGCGATGCGGGACGTCCTGCATTTTCAGGTTCTGGCGCCGCCTTGGCGGCGCGTTCTCGCTTCCCCTAAGTATGCGGCGGGCGCACCCCTTAAAAGGGGGCCTCTGCATCCCAGAGACTGGGTCGTTCAAAGGGCGGATACTCCACCAAGCTGCATGCCGTGACCGATGGCTTGGGCCTGCCGATCCGCTTCCTGGCCGGTGCGGGACAGGAAAACGACATGAAGCAGGCGGGCGACTTGATCGCCGGTTTCCATC
>JAYGEA010000194.1:0-2116 GCA_046582635.1 Alphaproteobacteria bacterium | reverse complement strand
TTCCCTTGATACTGTTCCCTTGATTAAGAGCACGAGGCTCCGCGTATGAGTAACCATGGTGGCATGGGTAACATTATTACCTTTCAGGGCATTGCACCGGACATCCACGCCCAGGCCTTCATCGCGCCAGGGGCTTATGTTATCGGCAAGGTTGAGATCGGGGCCAAGGCCTCCATCTGGTACAATTGCACGGTGCGCGGGGACGAGGAAGCAATCCATATCGGGGCCGGTACGAATATCCAGGACGGCACCACCATACACGCCTCGGGCGGCATCGCCGATACCTGGATCGGCGACCATGTGCTGGTGGGTCATATGGCCCTGTTGCATGGTTGCCGGATTGAGGAGCGGGCTTTTATCGGCATGGGCTCGGTGGTGCTGGACCAATCGGTGGTCGAACCGTATGCCAAGCTGGCCGCGGGCGCGGTGTTGACGCCGGGCAAGCGCATCCCCACGGGCCAGCTTTGGGCCGGCTGCCCAGCTATATATATGCGCGATTTGCGGCCGGGGGAAACGGACGAGCATGCCGAGCAGGTGGCCCGATATGTCAGGCGGGCCGGCCAGCATACGGAATCCTTGAAACAGGTTTAGGTAGTCACATGCGCATCATCGTTACGGGCGCCGGTATCGGCGGTTCGGTTCTGGCCCTGGCCCTGGAACAGGCCGGCATGGATTATGTGGTTCTGGAACAGGCCCCGGGCTTGACCGAGGTGGGCGCCGGCATTCAGTTGAGCCCAAATGGCGTGCGGATTCTGGAATGGCTGGGCCTGGCCGATGATCTGGCGCGTTTTAGCGTCGAGCCCGGCGCCCATCAACTGAAAGACTGGCAAAGCGGCGAAACCGTTCTGGAAACCCCCTTGAAAGCGGTGGTCAGGAAAAGCTTCGGCGCGGCCTATTACCATGCCCACCGGGCCGATTTGATCGCGGCCCTGGCCAGCCGCCTGAACCCGGACCGCCTGCGCCTCAACAGCAAGGTTGTCTCGGTCGAGCAGGATAACGATAGGGTCTCCGTCACCCTTGCGGATGGTGAAAAGGAAAGCGGCGATGTCCTGATCGCCGCCGACGGCATCCATTCGGTGATCCGCAATCAGGTCTTCAACCCCGAGGCGCCGCGTCCGTCCGGCTATCTGGCCTGGCGCGGCATGGTGGACGCTGACAGGGCGGCGCATCTGGGCATCGAAAAACAATCCGTCGCCGTCATGGGGCCGCGCCTGTCCATCGTCTTCTACTATGTCTCGGGCGGGGCCAAGATCAACTGGGTCGCCATCGGCGCCAGCGATGACGCGGCCCGGGAAAGCTGGTCGCAAACCGCCTCCAAGGCGGATGTGCAGAAAAGCTTCGAGGGCTGGTACCACCACGCCAAGGGCCTGGTGGATCTGACCGATGATTTTTTCGTCACCGCGCTTTTTGATCGCGAGCCCCTGCCGAGCTGGATTGACGGCCGCATTGCCCTGATGGGGGATGCGGCACACGCCATGCTGCCCTACCACGCCCAAGGCGCGGTGCAATCCATCGAGGATGCCTGGGTGCTGGCGCGATGCCTGCAACAAATTGAGTCTAATATGGGCGTGGCCGATCCCTCAGCCGCCCTGTTGAAATATGAAAGCCTGCGCAAGGACCGGGCCCAGCGCCTGCAACTGCATTCCCGCAACGCCGAACGTTGGTACCATCTGGAAGATCCCGACGAAATCGCCCGCCGCAACGCGCGGTTGGCGGCCCACGCCCAAGACAACCCCAGCGGCCTGACCCCGCAGCAAGTCTGGCTGTTCACCTACGACGCCGAAAAGGCCGCGCTCGGCGCCGACGACGAATGGCGCGCACTCAGGGAATGGTAAGGCTATGGTAATGGGGCGGTAATGGAATGGTAGCGGCTCTATCCCCAATTATCCCCCTTGCCCCGCGCCTCCCGGCACGGCATGTTGCGCCCCATCAGGACCCGCTCCTCTATGTGCCCCCTTGGCGGAATTGGCAGACGCACGGGACTTAAAATCCCGAGACTTAACAGTCGTCCCGGTTCGAGTCCGGGAGGGGGCACCAATCACACCACCGTAATCAGTCTAACCCATTGGCATGCATACACATTTTCTTTTGCGTGCCGTTGGGGTAGACAAAATGG
>JAYGEA010000185.1:0-4982 GCA_046582635.1 Alphaproteobacteria bacterium | reverse complement strand
AACGGTCTGTTCCAGGGGCGGCTGGCGATAGCCATGGGAATGCAGGGTGGAAAGATCGAAGTCTGATTTCTCCCCCGCCAGCATGGAACGGACCATGATGGCGGTCTCCCGGACCCGGGTCACGGGCTTGTGCAACGGCACGCCGTGCCATTGATCCATGATGGTCTGCGAGGAGGCGCCCAGCCCCAGGATGACCCGCCCCGGCATCAACTGGCCCAGGGTATTGGCGGTCGCCGCCAACACCGCCGGGGTGCGGGAATAGACCGGCACGATGGCGATGCCCAGGCGCAAAGTGGGCGCATGGGCGGCCAGGCCGGCCATCAGGGTCAGGCCGTCGGGCGGACCGGCATCAGCCATCCAGCCGTCCTCGTAACCATTATCCTCGGCCCATTTTACCCGTTCTATGGTCTCGGCGACGGAGGTTCCAGCCGGCAGGGTGACGGCGACACGTTGACGCGGTGGCATATAAATTCCTCAAACAACATCTTAGGGCGGGCTCACCATAGCGCGACGGCGTCGGCCATGCCATGGTAGCGGCAATCAACAGGAGAAAATAAATGACTGAGTTACGCGAAGTTGCGTCCGGCCTGCAGTTTCCCGAAGGCCCCATCGCCATGCCCAACGGCGATGTGGTCCTGGTCGAGATCGCGCGCGGCACTTTGAGCCGGGTGAAACCGGATGGCAGCATCGAAGTCATTGCCGAAACGGGGGGCGGCCCCAACGGCGCGGCCATGGGCCCCGATGGGGCCTGTTATGTCTGTAACAACGGCGGCTTCCGCTGGCATATCAAGGGCGACAAGCATTTCCCCGGCTATCAGGATGAAAACTACTCCGGCGGCCGCATTGAACGGGTTGATATGGCAACCGGCGCGGTGGAGGTGCTGTACACCGAATGCAACGGCCACAAATTGCGCGGCCCCAACGACATCGTCTTCGACCGGAGTGGCGGCTTCTGGTTCACGGACCATGGCAAGATCCGCCACCGGGACGAAGACCGCACGGGCGTCTATTACGCCAAGGCGGACGGCTCCTTCATCACGGAGGCGATTTTCCCCATCAACGGCCCCAACGGCATCGGTCTGTCGGCGGACGAGAAAACCCTGTACGTGGCCGAAACCCACGCGGGGCGCTGCTGGGCCTATGAAATCGCGGAACCCGGCAAAATCGTCCGGGGCCAGGGCGCGGCGCCGTGGGAGCCGGGCAAGCTGCTGCTGGGCGTTTCCGACTACCGCTTCTTTGACAGCCTGGCCCTGGACAGTGCCGGCAATATCTGCATCGGCACCATCGTGCGCGGCGGCATCACCGTGGTCTCGCCCGAGGGGGGCGAAGTGGAACACGTGCCCACGCCCATGGATATGTACGCCACCAATATATGTTTCGGCGGCGAGGATTTACTTACTGCCTATATTACCTTGTCCTCCACCGGAAAGCTGGTGGCCATGGAATGGCCCCGTCGCGGTCTGCCCCTGAATTTTTTGAACAAGTAGGGGCGGCATGGAAGATCTGCCTTACGAGGGCCTGAAGGTTCTAGATATCTCCCAAGGGGTGGCGGGCCCCCATTGCGGCATGCTGCTGGCCCGCCATGGTGCCGACGTTGTGAAGCTGGAACCCCTGATCGGCGACTGGGGTCGTCGGGTGGGCAAGACCTATGGCGACAACTGCGCCTACGGCATGGCCTTTAACCGGGGCAAGCGTAGTCTGGCACTGGATCTGAAGCATCCGGCCGGCAATGCCGTCGCCCTTGATCTGGCCCATGCCGCCGATGTGATCATCGAGAACAACCGACCCGGCGTCACGACCCGCCTGGGCCTTGGCTACAACACAATCCGGTTGGAAAACCCGGATGTCATTTATCTATCCATCACCGGGTTCGGACAAACCGGCCCCATGGCCAGCCGCCCCGCAACGGATGCGGTGTTGCAGGCATATTCCGGTTTGATGTCCGTCAACAAGGACCCCTCCGGCCTGCCCCAAAGGATCAACGTGCTCGCCATCGACGTGGTTACAGGGTTGTATGGGTTTCAGGCCGTGGCACCGGCGCTGTACCGGCGCGCCATGAAGGGCGGGGGCAAACACATCAAGACCTCGCTGATGGAGGCGGTTGGCGCCTTCCAGTCGGCCAAATTGATTGAATATGAATTGCAAAAGGGCAAGCAGCTGCCTCTCGGCGTACCCGTGGCGATGTTCGAACTTTCGAACGGCTTCATGAACATCAACGCCCGGCGGGATGAGCATTTTGCCGCCCTGTGCCAGATCATCGGCCGGCCCGAACTGGCTGGGGAGGCAAATTTCCTGACACCGGAGCGCCGCTTCGAAAACGCCGATGAATTGATGCCCCTGCTGCGCGCGCCCATTGCCGCCATGACAGTCGCGGCATTGTCGGCGGCGCTGACGGAGGCGGATGTGCTGCATGCCCAGGTGCAGGACCATGGCGACTATATGCAGTCCGAACACGTCCGAGAGGTGGAGGCGGTCCGCTGGATCGAACAATCCGGCGTCGGGACCATCCCCATGCCAGTCATCCCGGGCATCGCCCCCCCGCGCGCAGGCGACAAAATGGTGCATGCGCCCCATCTTGGCGAACACAGCCGGGAGATACTTTTAGAACTGGGACATTCCGACGCAATGATTGATAAACTTGCCGCCTCGGGCGCCATAGGCCTATTGGAAAGGGAGACAACATGACCACCGAAATCACTGCCAATATCATCACCGGTAGCTGCCTTTGTGGTGCGGTCGCCTTTGAATTTGACTTGCCGACGCTGTTTGCCGGCCATTGCCATTGCACCATGTGTCAACGGGCCCATGGCGCGGGCATTGTCACCTGGGTCGGGGTACGCGAGGACGGCTTTCGGGTCACGTCCGGCGAGGGGGATGTGGTGGATTACCGCAGCTCGGAACACACAACGCGCAGTTTCTGCGGCCACTGCGGCAGCTCCATGTTCTGCAATAACGTCCAGCATGAAAATATCATCGACATCACCGTCGCCAATCTGCACGGTGAGCTGGACCGACCCGTGAAGTCCCACTTTTATTACGATTGCCGCGCCGGTTGGCTAACAGTCAACGATGACCTGAAAAAGCTGGGCGGCGACAGCGGTACGGAACCGCTGTAGAGTTGTAGAGGCTTCGCGCCGGCCTCGATGGGACTTGGGTAAGGCGTATGACAGAAGATATCCGGCAGTGGCTGATCGGTCTTGATTTGGCGAAATACGTCGATGTGTTCATGGACAATGAAGTCGGAATGCGCGATCTGCCGTCCATCGGTGAAGACGATTTACGCGAACTTGGACTGCCGCTGGGGCCACGAAAACGCATCCTGACCGCGATTGAGGCCATGGCGGGCCCAACAACGGCAGCAGCGGCGGCGGCGGATAAAGGCTCGCTGCCGGAGATGGAGGCGGAACGGCGCCAGGTAACTGTACTGTTTGCTGATATTTCCGGCTTTACCGCACTTTCGGAACGGCTTGGCGCGGAAGCCACCCATGACCTTTTGAACGCATTTTTTGCCGTCGCCGACGCTGCGGTTCTGGGATTTGGCGGCACCATAGATAAACACATTGATGATGCCGTGATGGCGGTCTTCGGCGCCCCCATTGCCCACACGGATGATCCGGAACGGGCCATTCGCGCCGCTGTCGCTCTGCATCAGGCCGCCCAGGATATGGAACCGCCGCTTTTCGTGCATACGGGTATTGCCTCCGGTCAGGTGGTGGCCAGCCGCATGGGCAGCGAGGGGTATCGGGAATACACGGTCACGGGGGATTCCGTGAACCTGGCATCCCACCTGACCGATCTGGCGGGACCGGGCGAGACTTACGCCTCCGCCGTCGTCGCCCGTGGCCTGGGCGACCATTTGGCGGCGACCTTTCTAGGTCCCCGTCCCATTGAAGGCTTGCCCGAACCGGTTGAGGTTTGGCGCATTGATGGCATGGTCTCGGCGGACCGGTTTGCCCCGGCCACCGCCTTCGTTGGCCGGGGGTCCGAGCAGGCGCGCTTCGCCGAAATTGCCGACCGTTGTCTTGTCGGGGCAACAGGTGAAACCATCCTGCTCCGGGGCGAAGCGGGGATCGGCAAGACCCGGCTGCTGCAGGAATTCACCGAACTGGCCCGCCAACGGGGCTTTGACAGTTGCGGCGGCCTGGTCCTCGATTTCGGCGCCGGCAAGGGCCAGGACGCGATCAGCGCCTTGGTCCGTGAACTGCTCGAGCTGCCGGCGGACGGCGGCGGGACCGCAGTCGAGCAGCAGGTCGAACAGCAGGTCGAGCAGGCCGTTGCCTCCGGTCTGCTGGCGGATGAGCGGCGCATGCACCTTTACGACTTGTTGGACCTGCCGCAACCCGATGACCTGCGGGCGCTGTTCGAGGCGATGGATAACGAGACCCGCCGTCTTGGCCGCCAGGAAACCCTGGGTGAACTGGTAACGGGGCAAAGTGCGCGGCGGTCGCTGCTACTGCGTATCGAGGACATGCATTGGGCCAGCGCGTCCGTCCTGGCGCACGCGGGGGCGCTGGCACGAGAGGTTGCGGCCTGCCCGGCATTGTTGGTGCTGACAACCAGGATCGCCGGCGATCCATTCGATGCGGAATGGCGGGCGCAAACAGGAACAGCGCCGCTTTTGGACCTCGACCTAGCGCCTTTACAGGCGACCGAGGCGGCGGGCCTGGCAAGCGAGTTCAGCGATCTTGACGATGGCCTTGTCACCACATGTATTGCCCGGGCGGGGGGCAACCCGCTGTTTCTGGAGCAGTTGCTGCGCAATGCCGATGAGCTGGAGGCCGGAAATATCCCCGGAACGTTACAAGGCATTGTCCAGGCAAGGCTGGACGCAATACCGGATATGGACCGCCGGGCTTTACAAGCGGCAAGCATACTTGGCCAGCGTTTCAGTCTTCCGGCAATGATGGCCGTCGCCGGGTTCGATGATTATCTTCCCTACAACCTACTGGCCGCGGCCCTGATCCGCCCCATCGATGGCGGAT
>JAYGEA010000061.1:0-2786 GCA_046582635.1 Alphaproteobacteria bacterium | reverse complement strand
AACCGCCGGGGCAGCGCGCGGCTGTCGGAACTGGCGGAGAAATACGGCGTCGAGACCCTGCGCCGGATCATGGCGGAGGTGATGGACTATTCCGAAATCATGATGCGCAAGTTTCTGGCCGAGCTGCCCGACGGTGAAGGCAGTTTCGAGGATTTCTGCGACGGCGACGGCATCCTGGAACCGGGCGAGGAAGAGGACGAAACCTTCACCATCCGCATGCATGCGGTCAAACGCGGCGACAGCTTGGCGGTGGATTTCACCGGCTCCGACCCCCAGGTGGCCGGCCCCATGAACGCGCCGCTGTCCGTCACGGCATCGGGCATCTTCACGGCCGTGAAAATGGTCGTCGACCCCAACGGCATGATCCCGCCCAATTCGGGCTGCTGGCGCGCCATCACGGTCACCGCGCCCCCCTCTAGCGTGGTCAACGCCACCTTCCCCGCACCCGTGGTCTATGCCAATCACGAGATGTCCCACCGCGTGGCCGACATGCTGTTCGGCGCGCTCTATGCCTTTCTGCCCGACCGGGTCATGGCGTGCTCCCAAGGCACATCGTCGGTGCTGACATTGGGCGGCACCGACTATCGAAGCGGCGAACAATATGTCAGTTATGAATCCATCAAGGGCGGCTTTGGCGCCCGGCCCACCAAGGACGGCATCAATTGTGTCGCGGCCGGCATCTCCAACATGATGAATACCCCCATCGAGGTGTTGGAAATGAGCTTCCCCGTGCGGGTGGAGGAATATTCCGTCCTGCCCGACAGCGGCGGCGCGGGGCAATACAGGGGCGGCTGCGGGGCCCGCCGGGTCTGGCGGGTGCTGGGCAACACGGCCCGCGGTGCTGTCTGTTGCGAGCGCAGCAAATCGCCGCCCTTTGGCCTGGCGGGCGGCCAGGCGGGTTCCCCCATGCGGATACAATTGGAAGACCCCGACGGCACCATCCGCTACCCCCTGTCCAAAGGTGCCTTTACCGTGCCGGCCGAGGGCCGCATTATATTCGAGGTACCTGGTTCGGGCGGCTACGGCCCTGCCTCGGAACGGTCGGTGGATGCCTTGGCGGATGACCTTAAAAACGGTTATGTCACCGATGAGGCCGCCCGGCGCGATTATAAGTTGAAACCCTAAAAACGGAGGTTTGCAAGGAAATGGCCAATACGCCCCCCGTGACTGATTGGACGACCGACTACGACATCTTTGACCCCGGCTATGTCCGCGACCCCGTGCCCATCTGGAACAAATTGCGCCAGGAATGTCCCATCGCCCATACCGACCGCTGGGGCGGTTCGTGGTTGCCCACGCGCTATGAGGACATGCAGGCCTTCGTGCGCATGGTGCCCGAGCTGTCCTCCAAGGAGCCCCTGGTGGTGCCGCCGCAGGAGTTGGACCCGGAGTCCGAACATGCCGAGGTTGCCGCGCCGCCCATAACCTCCGACCCGCCGACGCAAATTCCCATCCGGCGGATGATCCTGCCCTTCTTCACACCCAAGGCCGTCGCCCGGCACCGGGCCGATACGGAGGCCTTGTGCCACAACCTGATCGACCAGTTCTTCGACCAGGGTTCGTGCGACGGCGCGGTGCAATATTCACAGCAGATCCCGCCACGGGTGATCGCCAACATGATGGGGATCGATGCCAGCCGGGCCGGCGATTTCGTGGAATGGGTTCGCGGCGTGCTGGAAATCGGCCTGACCAACCCTGAAATTCGCCTTGAAAGCCGGGGCAAAATTCTTGGCTTCTTCTCGGAGATGGTAAGGGAGCGGCGGCAAAACCCCGGCGACGATCTGATATCGCAATTGATCGCCTGCGAGCTGGAAGGCGAGCCGGTGACCGATACCACGGTGATCGGCATGTGCAACCTGCTGCTCATCGCGGGGATCGACACGACCTGGAGTTCCATCGGCGCGGCCATCTGGCATCTGGCGTCAAACCCAGGTGACCGCCGCCGTCTGGCGCAGGAGCCGGAGTTGTTCCCCACCGCGATCGAGGAATTGCTGCGCTTTTATTCACCGGTTACCATGGCCCGGGTCTGCCAGAAGGATATCGATGTGGGCGACGTGACTTTCAAGGAAGGCGACCGGGTGTTGATGAATTTTCCCGCCGCCAATCATGACCCCGACGCCTTCGAGCGGGCCGATGAAGTGGTGCTGGACCGGGCGAAAAACCGCCACATTGCCTTTGGCGTGGGTGTTCACCGTTGCGCCGGCTCCAACCTGGCACGCATGGAAATGGATGTGGCCCTGCGGGTCTGGTTCGAACGCATTCCGGAGTTCGAATTGTCGGACCCCGACGCGGTAACTTGGGCCGGCGGCCAGGTGCGGGGACCGAGGAATATGGCGATCAGGTTTTGAGAGCTACCCGGCGTAATTGGAGCGCGCCATGACGCCCCATTTGTCGCTCCGCTTGGTGACAATCCACAGGGATTTGTATTGGCCCAGGACGCTGTCGTCGGCTCTGTAACGGGTGAACTGCACGTCGAAATGCACTTTGTCGGCATCGCCATGAACCATGCGGCGGTGGTCCCATTTGGTGTAGGCCCAACCGCCCGTGTCGTCGCGGGCGTGAAAATTGGCGATGCCGTAGTCGGCGGCAGTCTCGAAGATCGCCATGCGGCCGCCGGCGATGCGGTAATGGGGAAAATGGAAACAGGCTAGACTCACAAACGAAGTGCAATTCCTATATGACCGGGAATTGCAATGGGAACAGACTATAGTCAGCTCGATATAGACGAGAGATATGAGCTTTTCCGGCTTCGAGAAGCTGGCACGGCTCAAAAAGAGATGGCGGTC
>JAYGEA010000057.1:0-12423 GCA_046582635.1 Alphaproteobacteria bacterium | reverse complement strand
GCCCTGCCCCGGCCGGCGAAGCCTATTTCGATTTGTTGTATTGTTTGTTTATATTGACTTATCCGAAATATCAGGTAACAACTAGCATCTTGGTGTCTAAGAAATTTGGAATTGAAAACAAACTGGCGGACCTCTATGGCGGTTGCGTCCGTTTTTGCGTGGAACTACTCGCTGATCATTTCGTGCCCATTCCTGCCAGCATTTCTGCGCATATTTATGCGTACGGGGGCTGCGCACCTTGGGGGATGAGGGGTCTGGCGGGCGGTTCACGACAATTCCGTACACTCTGAAGACACCAAGTCCGAAGGCACCATGCCTGAAAGCACCAAGAGGGCACGGCCCGGGGCGAGACCCGGGGCACGGCCCGAGGAATTACGGCAAACGGCGCCGGGGTGGCTTTGGCCACGGACCGGTCGCAGCATGAGGAAGACGCATGTCACTGACATTCACCGCTCGTAAACGCATCCGCAAATCATTTGGCCGCATCGCGGAAGTTGCCACCATGCCGAATTTGATCGAGGTGCAGAAAAGCTCCTACGATAAATTTCTGCAGGCCGATATTCCCGAGGCCGAGCGTGGCGACAGCGGCATAAACGGCGTCTTCCAGTCGGTCTTTCCGATCAAGGATTTCGCCGAGACGGCGGAGCTGCATTACGTCAAATTCAAGTTGGAAGATCCGAAATACGATGTGGAGGAATGCCAGCAGCGCGGCATGACCTATGCCGCGCCGTTGAAGGTTACCCTGCGTCTGATCGTGTTCGAGGTGGACGAGGATACCCAGGCCAAGTCGGTCCTGGATATTAAGGAACAGGACGTTTACATGGGCGACATGCCTCTGATGACCGATCACGGCACCTTCGTCATCAACGGCACCGAACGGGTCATCGTCAGCCAGATGCACCGCTCGCCCGGCGTATTCTTCGATCATGACAAGGGCAAGACGCATTCCTCGCGGAAATTTCTTTTTGCCGCGCGGATCATCCCCTATCGCGGCTCCTGGCTGGATTTCGAATTTGATGCCAAGGATATCGTCTTTGTCCGCATCGACCGCCGCCGCAAACTGCCCGTGACCACCCTGTTGCAGGGCATCGGCCTGAGCGCGGAGGAAATTCTGAATTATTTCTACCGCACGGTGGATTATAAATACGACACCAAAAAGGGCGGCTGGCGCACGCCGTTCGAGCCCGAGCGTCTGCGCGGCCTGCGCGCCGTGCGCGACCTGATCAACGCCAAGAACGGCGATGTGGTGGTCGAGGCGGGCGAGAAGATCACGCCGCGCCGGACCCGCAAACTGATTGAGGACGGCGTCAAGGAACTGCTGGTTGCGGACGAGGACCTGGTGGCCCGGTATGTGTCCATCGACCTGGTAGATGAAAGCACCGGCCTGGTCTTGGCCGAGGCGGGCGAGGAACTGACCGAGGAACTGGTTGCCTCCCTGCGCGAGGCCGGCGTCAATCTGATTCCAACCCTCGATATCGATCATGTCACGGTCGGCGCCTATATCCGCAATACCTTGGTGGCGGATAAGAATTCCTCCCGGGAACAGGCCTTGATCGACATTTACCGGGTCATGCGCCCGGGCGAGCCGCCGACGGTGGAAGCGGCCCAGAACCTGTTTAATTCCATGTTCTTCGATAGCGAGCGCTATGATCTGTCCGCTGTTGGCCGGGTCAAGCTGAACGCCCGTCTTGGTCTGGATGCCGAAGACACCGTGCGGGTGCTGCGCGTCGAAGATATCTTGGCGGTGGTCAAGACCCTGGTGGACCTGAAGGATGGCCGCGGCGATATCGATGATATCGATCACCTTGGCAACCGCCGGGTGCGCTCCGTGGGCGAGCTGATGGAAAACCAATACCGCATCGGATTGCTTCGCATGGAGCGGGCGATCCGCGAACGCATGAGCTCGGTCGAAATCGACAGCGTCATGCCGCATGATTTGATCAACGCCAAGCCGGCCGCGGCGGCGGTGCGGGAATTTTTTGGTTCCTCGCAGCTCAGCCAATTCATGGATCAGACCAACCCGCTGTCCGAGATCACGCATAAACGGCGTCTCTCGGCGCTTGGGCCGGGCGGCTTGACGCGGGAGCGGGCCGGGTTCGAGGTGCGCGATGTGCATCCCACCCATTACGGCCGCATCTGCCCTATCGAGACGCCGGAAGGCCCGAATATCGGCCTGATCAACTCTCTTGCAACCTACGCCCGCATCAACCGCTATGGCTTCATCGAGACGCCGTACCGAGAGGTCAGCAATGGCCGGGTCGGTAAAGAGGTGCTGTATCTCTCGGCCATGGAAGAGGGCAAATACACCATTGCCCAGGCCAACGCGGAACTGGACAAGAAGGGCAAGTTCGTTGCCGATCTGATCAGTTGCCGGGTTGGCGACGATTTTCAGATGACGGCGCCGGAAAACATCCACTACATGGATGTCTCTCCCAAGCAGCTGGTCTCGGTGGCCGCGGCCTTGATCCCGTTCCTGGAAAACGATGATGCCAACCGGGCCTTGATGGGGTCCAACATGCAGCGCCAGGCGGTGCCGCTGCTGCAGGCCGAGGCGCCCCTGGTGGGCACCGGCATGGAAGAAGTGGTGGCGCGGGATTCCGGTGTGTCCGTCGTGGCCCGGCGTACCGGCGTGGTCGATCAGATTGACGCCACCCGCATCGTGGTCCGAGCCACAGAAGAAACCGATCTCTCGGTCAGTGGTGTTGATATTTACAACCTGCTGAAATTCCAGCGTTCGAACCAGAACACCTGCATCAACCAACGCCCCCTGGTGAAGGTGGGCGATGACGTTACCGCCGGCGATATTATCGCCGATGGACCTTCGACGGAACTGGGCGAACTGGCTCTGGGCCGCAACGTCCTGGTCGCCTTCATGCCGTGGATGGGCTACAACTTTGAAGATTCCATCCTGATCTCGGAACGCATCGTCCGCGACGATGTCTTCACCTCGATCCATATCGAGGAGTTCGAGGTCATGGCCCGCGACACCAAGCTGGGGCCGGAGGAAATTACCCGGGACATCCCCAATGTGGGTGAAGAGGCCCTGCGCAACCTGGACGAGGCGGGCATTGTCTATATCGGGGCCGAAGTGCACCCGGGCGATATCCTCTGCGGCAAGATCACGCCAAAGGGTGAAAGCCCGATCACGCCGGAGGAAAAACTGCTCCGCGCGATCTTTGGCGAGAAAGCTTCGGATGTGCGCGATACCTCCTTGAAATTGCCCCCCGGCGTCGCCGGCACGGTGGTCGAGGTGCGGGTCTTCTCCCGCCATGGCGTCGACAAGGACGAACGCGCCCTGGCCATCGAACGGGACGAAATCGAACGCCTGGCCAAGGACCGGGACGACGAAATGGCAATCCTGGAACGCAATACCTATGCCCGCCTGCATGAATTCCTCATGGGCAAGACGGCATCGGGCGGACCCAAGGGCCTGAAGGCGGACAGCCGCATCACGGAAGCCGCATTGGCGGACATGAGCCGCGGACAATGGTGGCAGATCACCCTGGCCAATCAAAAGGCCATGGACGACATCGAACAGTTGAACAAGCAGTTTGACCTGGCCCGCAAGGAGCTGGAAGACCGTTTCGACAACAAGCTGGATAAATTGCAGCGGGGCGATGAATTGCTGCCCGGCGTGATGAAGATGGTCAAGGTTTTCGTTGCGGTGAAGCGCAAGCTGCAGCCGGGCGACAAGATGGCCGGCCGTCACGGCAACAAGGGCGTGATTTCCAACATCGTGCCGATCGAGGACATGCCGTACCTCGAAGACGGCACCAACGTCGATATCGTGCTCAATCCCCTGGGCGTGCCCAGCCGCATGAACGTGGGCCAGATTCTGGAAACCCATTTAGGCTGGGCCTCGGCCGGCCTGGGACTGCAGATCGGCGACATGGTTGATAAGATACGGCGCGGCGCCAAACAGGATGACCTGAAGAAACATCTGAAGGTGATCTATGGCGACGAGCAGTACAAGGCCACGGTGGCCGAGCTGAACGACGATCAGATCCTGGAGCTGGGCGACAACCTGCGCAAGGGCGTGCCCATGGCCACGCCGGTGTTCGACGGCGCCCACGAGGCGGATATCAACACCATGCTGGAAATGGCCGGTTTGGACACTTCCGGGCAGACCACACTGTATGACGGCCGCACGGGCGAGGCGTTCAAACGTCAGGTGACCGTTGGCTACATCTACATGTTGAAACTGCACCATCTGGTGGACGACAAGATCCATGCCCGTTCCATCGGCCCCTACAGCCTGGTCACCCAGCAACCCCTGGGCGGCAAGGCGCAATTCGGCGGCCAGCGGTTTGGCGAGATGGAGGTTTGGGCCCTGCAGGCCTATGGCGCGGCCTATACCCTGCAGGAAATGCTCACGGTCAAATCGGACGACGTGGCCGGGCGGACCAAGGTCTACGAGGCCATTGTCCGCGGCGATGACGCGTTCGAGGCGGGCATTCCGGAATCCTTCAATGTCTTGGTGAAGGAAATGCGGTCGCTCTGCCTGAATGTGGAACTGACGCAGAACACGCACTAAGCCGGGACGCATTCGCCTCCGGTATATTGATGGCACAAGGCAGCCCCGCAATCTTGATTGGTGGGATGCCGCAATGGGAGATTGACCCATGAACGAACTGATGAGAATTTTTGGCCCGGCCACCACCTCGGCCGCCGACAACTTCGATCAGATCAAGATCTCGATCGCCAGCCCGGACCGCATCCGCTCCTGGTCGTTTGGCGAGATCAAAAAGCCCGAGACCATCAACTACAGGACCTTCAAGCCGGAACGCGACGGCCTGTTCTGCGCCCGCATCTTTGGCCCCATCAAGGACTACGAATGCCTGTGCGGCAAGTACAAGCGCATGAAGTTCAAGGGCATCGTCTGCGAAAAGTGCGGCGTTGAGGTGACCCTGTCCAAGGTGCGGCGGGAGCGCATGGGCCACATCGAACTGGCCTCTCCCGTGGCGCATATCTGGTTCCTGAAATCCCTGCCTTCCCGCATTGGCCTGCTGCTGGACATGACCTTGCGGGATCTGGAGCGGGTGCTCTATTTCGAACATTACGTTGTGGTCGAGCCGGGCCTGACGCCCATGGAGCACATGCAGCTGCTGACCGAGGATGAATTTCTCGACGCCCAGGACGAATATGGCGAGGATGCATTTTCCGCCGGCATCGGCGCCGAGGCGATCAAGGATATTCTCGCCGTGGTCGACCTGGAAGCCGAGCGCATCAAGCTGCGCGAGGAGCTGGCCGAGACGACCTCGGAATTGAAGCCGAAAAAGATCGTCAAGCGTCTTAAATTAATCGACGCCTTCATCGAATCCGGCAACCGTCCGGAATGGATGATTTTGGAAGTCGTGCCGGTCATCCCGCCCGAGCTGCGCCCCCTGGTGCCCCTGGACGGCGGCCGCTTCGCGACGTCGGACCTGAACGATCTGTACCGTCGGGTGATCAACCGCAACAACCGCCTGAAACGCCTGATCGAATTGAAGGCGCCGGACATCATCGTCCGCAATGAAAAGCGCATGTTGCAAGAATCCGTCGACGCCCTGTTCGATAACGGCCGCCGCGGCCGGGTCATCACGGGCGCCAACAAGCGGCCGCTGAAATCCCTGGCCGATATGCTGAAGGGCAAACAGGGCCGCTTCCGGCAGAACCTGTTGGGTAAGCGGGTCGACTATTCCGGCCGTTCGGTGATCGTGGTCGGGCCGGAATTGAAGTTGCATCAATGCGGTTTGCCCAAGAAAATGGCGTTGGAGCTGTTCAAACCCTTCATCTATTCCAACTTGGAAGTGGACGGCACCGCCGCCACCTTGAAGATGGCCAAAAAACTGGTGGAGAAAGAACGCCCGGAAGTTTGGGACATCCTGGAACGGGTGATCCGGGAACATCCGATCATGTTGAACCGCGCGCCGACGCTGCATCGCCTCGGGATTCAGGCCTTCGAACCGGTATTGGTCGAAGGCAAGGCCATTCAGTTGCATCCCCTGGTTTGCGCCGCCTTCAACGCCGATTTCGACGGCGACCAGATGGCCGTGCATGTGCCCCTGTCGCTGGAAGCCCAGCTTGAGGCACGGGTCCTGATGATGTCCACCAACAACATCCTCTCGCCCGCTAACGGCAAGCCAATCATCGTGCCGTCCCAGGATATCGTGCTGGGCATCTATTATCTGACCACGGAAATTGTCGGCGGCGCCGGCGAGGGCATGGCCTTCGCCGATATGGCGGAGATTGAGGCGGCGCTTGAAGCAAAAGCGGTCGCCATCCATTCCAAGATCCGGGCCCGCTACAACACCGTCGACGAGAATGGGGAGCCGGTGACGCTGTTGCTGGAGACCACCGCGGGCAGGATGATGATCGCCAATATTCTGCCCCGTAATCCCAACGTGCCTTTTGATTTGATCAACCGCCTGCTGACCAAAAAGGAAATCAGCCAGGTGATCGACGAGATCTATCGACATTGCGGCCAGAAGGACACGGTGATCTTCGCCGACCGGCTGATGCAGCTTGGCTTCCGCCACGCCTGCCTGGCCGGCATCTCGTTCGGCAAGGACGACATGGTCGTACCCGACAGCAAGGAAGCCCTGGTGGACGAGACCAAGGGCCTGGTCAAGGAGTACGAGCAGCAATATCAGGACGGCCTGATCACCCAGGGTGAGAAGTACAACAAGGTGGTCGATGCCTGGGCGACGTGCACCGACAAGGTCGCGGACGAGATGATGAATTTGATCTCGTCCATGGGTCAGGAAGACGGCAACATCAATTCGATCTGGATGATGGCCCATTCGGGTGCCCGTGGTTCCGCCGCGCAGATGAAACAGCTGGCCGGCATGCGCGGCCTGATGGCCAAGCCGTCGGGCGAAATCATTGAAACGCCGATCATTTCCAACTTTAAGGAAGGCCTGTCCGTGCTGGAGTATTTCAACTCCACCCATGGCGCCCGCAAGGGTCTGGCCGATACCGCATTGAAGACCGCCAACTCGGGCTATCTGACCCGCCGGCTGGTCGATGTGGCCCAGGACTGTACCATCGTCGAAGAAGACTGCGGTACCGAGGACGGCATCACCATCAAGGAAGTGATTGAGGGCGGCGACGTCGTTTCCTCGCTCACGGAGCGGGTTTTGGGCCGCACGGCGGCGGTGGATGTGATCGACCCGGTCTCGAAAAAAGTTTTGGTCTCGGGCGGCACCATGATCGAGGAGGTGGAAGCCGAAGTTCTCGAGAACGCGGGTGTGCAGGCCTTGCTGATCCGCTCGGTCCTGACGTGTGAAAGTCTGGCCGGTGTTTGCGGCAAATGTTACGGCCGTGATCTGGCCCGCGGCACGCCGGTGAATGCGGGCGAGGCAATCGGCGTCATCGCGGCCCAGTCCATTGGCGAACCCGGTACCCAGTTGACCATGCGCACCTTCCATATCGGCGGCACGGCGCAGGTGGCCAACCAATCTTCCATCGAGGCGTCATATGACGCCACGGTGAAAATCGAAAACCGCGATGTCCTGACCGACTCCACCGACCGGCTGGTCGCCATGGGACGGGCCATGGAGCTGTTGCTGATCGATGCCAGTGATCGCGAGCGGGCCCGGTACCGCATCCCCTACGGCTCCCGCCTCATGGTGGATGAAGGCGATCAGGTGGCCAAGGGCGACAAGCTGGCCGAATGGGATCCCTACACCCGACCGATCATGACCGAACGGGACGGCATCGTGAACTATCGCGATCTGGTCGAAGGCACGACCATGCGGGAGGAGACCGATGAAGCCACGGGCATCTCCTATTGGGTGGTGGTGGATCATCGTGTCGCTAAAAAGGAAACCGAACTGCGCCCCCGTATCACCCTGCGCGATAAAAAGGGCGAGGTGATCACGCTGCCGAACGACTTGGAAGCACGTTACTTCCTGCCCCCCGACGCCATTCTGTCGGTGGATGACGGCAGCGAAGTGCATGCGGGCGACGTGCTGGCCCGTATTCCCATGGCCTCGGCCCGGACCCGCGACATCACTGGTGGCCTGCCTCGGGTGGCGGAGCTGTTCGAGGCCCGGCGTCCCAAGGATCACGCCATCATCGCCGAGAGCGACGGCTATGTGGAGTTTGGCCGCGATTACAAGACCAAGCGCCGCATCATCGTCCGGCACGAGGACGAAGGTGTGGAGCCGACCGAATATCTGGTGCCCAAGGGCCGTCATATCACCGTCCAGGAAGGCGACTTCATCCGCAAGGGCGAATACCTGTTGGACGGCAATCCGGCCCCCCATGATATTCTAAAGGTTCAGGGTATCGAGGCCTTGGCGGCCTATCTGGTTAACGAGATCCAGGAGGTTTACCGGTTGCAAGGCGTGAAGATCAACGACAAGCATATAGAAGTGATCGTGCGCCAGATGCTGCAAAAGGTGGAGATCGAGGACGGTGGCGAGACCACCTTCCTGAAAGGCGAACAGGTTGACCGCTCCGAGTTGGACGAGGTCAATGCCCGCGACGTGGCCGAGGGGCGCAAGCCCGCGACCGCTTCACCGGTCCTGCTTGGCATCACCAAGGCATCGTTGCAGACCCGCTCCTTCATCTCGGCCGCATCCTTCCAGGAGACCACCCGTGTCCTGACCGAGGCCGCCGTGGTGGGCAAGGCGGACGACTTGATCGGCCTGAAGGAGAACGTCATTGTCGGCCGTCTAATCCCGGCGGGCACCGGCGCGCACCTGAACGTGCTGCGCACCATCGCCCAGCAACGGGATGAGGAAATCGAAGATGCCCGCACCAAAGCCTTACCCGAGGGCGAGGAGATAGAAGTCGCCGCCGGCGACGATTAGCGGGCGATATTTGGCCCGGAATTGGCCGGTGCCGGCGCTTGGCTGGCACCGGCCTTTCTTTTCGTCGCGGTATTTGGCTGATTTACGCCTTTTTTTGTTTCATGCTGCAATGCAAAAAAAGCGCCCGTCAGGGCCAGTTTTTGGTTGACGTGATAGGGCGGCATAAATAGTATCCGCCCACCATTTAGCGGCAGGTGGTAGCCGGTTTTTCTGATGGCTTAGCGCTTAATTCGCTATGTCATTTATGGCTAAACACTGCGGCAGGTATTACGAAAGACGAATACGAAGACGTCGCAAAAGTCGTTGACCAAGGTCGTTGATCAAGGTCGTTCACTGGGGCGGTTGTTTGTTAAGACCAGTTTGAACTGGGCGGGGCCGATACGCGGCTGACCGCCGGTTTCTTGTTTGGTGTTGGTCTTTCGTTTTGAATTTTTGACGACGTAGACGACCCGAACTTAGACGACCCGAACATAGTCAAAGGACCCATAGCGCATGCCGACGATCAACCAATTGATCCGCAAGCCGCGGCAAAAGCCGAAAAGCCGCAACAAGGTACCGGCTCTCGAAGCCTGCCCGCAAAAGCGTGGCGTTTGCACGCGGGTCTATACCACCACGCCGAAAAAGCCGAACTCGGCCCTGCGCAAGGTCGCCCGCGTGCGCCTGACCAACGGCTACGAGGTCACATCCTATATCCCGGGCGAGGGTCATAACCTGCAAGAACATTCCGTGGTGATGATCCGCGGCGGCCGGGTCAAGGATTTGCCCGGCGTTCGCTATCATATCATTCGCGGCGTACTCGACACCCAGGGTGTCAAGGACCGCCGCCAGCGCCGGTCGAAATACGGCGCAAAACGTCCGAAATAGGGAAAAGATAATATGTCCAGGCGACATCGCGCGGAAAAACGCGACATTCTGCCCGACGCAAAGTTCGGCGACCGGGTTCTGACGAAATTCATGAACAGCCTGATGGTGCACGGCAAAAAGTCGATAGCGGAAACCATTCTCTATGGTGCCCTCGACCGGATCGAGGAAAAGGCCCACCAGGATCCGGTGCAGACCTTTCATCAGGCCCTGGAAAATGTGAAGCCGGCGATCGAGGTGCGTTCACGCCGGGTTGGCGGCGCCACCTATCAGGTGCCGATCGAAGTACGCTCGGACCGTAGCCAGGCTCTGGCGATCCGTTGGTTGATCTCCGCCGCCCGCGCACGATCCGAGAATACCATGGTGGAGCGCCTGTCGGGCGAACTGCTCGATGCCGCCAACGCGCGGGGCAACTCCGTGAAGAAGCGGGAAGACACCCATCGCATGGCGGAGGCCAACCGGGCCTTCTCCCATTACCGCTGGTAAAAGCGGTCGCTAGGACGCAGCAAGGACACGACGAAGATGGCCCGAACCACACCTCTTGAACGATACCGTAACATCGGCATCATGGCGCATATCGACGCCGGCAAGACCACCACCACGGAACGCGTGCTCTTTTACACCGGGCGCAGCCACCGCATTGGCGAAGTGCACGATGGCGCGGCGACCATGGACTGGATGGAGCAGGAGCAGGAACGCGGCATCACCATCACTTCCGCCGCCACCACCTGCCACTGGCGCGACCACCGCATCAACATCATCGACACGCCGGGCCACGTGGATTTCACCATCGAGGTGGAGCGCTCCCTGCGTGTCCTCGACGGCGCCGTCGCGGTTTTCGATTCCGTCGCCGGCGTGGAGCCACAGTCCGAGACCGTTTGGCGCCAGGCCGATAAATACGATGTACCGCGCATCTGTTTCGTCAATAAGATGGACCGCACGGGGGCTGATTTTTACCGCTGCGTCGACATGATGGTCGACCGTCTGGGCGCCACGCCCCTGGTCTTGCAGCTTCCCGTTGGTTTCGAGTCCGAATTCGCCGGCGTGATCGATCTGTTGAACGACCGGGCGATCATTTGGCAGAACGAGAACCTGGGCGCCGAATTCGACTATGTCGAGATCCCCGATGATATGAAGGACGAGGCCGCCGATTACCGCTCCCGTCTGATCGAAACAGCGGTGGAGCAGGACGACGATGCCCTGGAAGCCTACCTTGAAGGCGACGAGCCGGATGTTGAAACCCTGCAACGCTGCATTCGCAAAGGCACCTTAAACGCCGACTTCGTACCCGTTTTGTGCGGCAGTGCCTTCAAGAATAAGGGCGTGCAGCCACTGTTGGATGCAGTGGTGGATTACCTGCCCGCCCCGACGGATCTGAAAGCTATTATCGGCAGCCATCCCGACACCGAGGCGGAAGTTATCCGCAGATCCTCCGATGACGAGCCCTTTGCCGCCCTGGCTTTTAAGGTCATGACCGATCCCTTCGTGGGCTCGTTGACGTTTGTGCGGGTCTATTCGGGTACCCTGGATAGCGGCAGCACGGTCTTGAACTCCATCAAGGGCAAGCGCGAGCGCGTTGGCCGCATGCTGTTGATGCACGCCAATAGCCGCGAAGATGTCAAGGAAGCCCGCGCCGGCGACATTCTGGCGCTCTGCGGCCTCAAGGACACCACCACCGGCGACACCCTGTGCAACCCCTCGAACCTGGTGGTTTTGGAGCGCATGGACTTCCCCGATCCGGTGATCGAAGTGGCAGTGGAACCCAAGACCAAGCAGGACCAGGAAAAAATGGGCGCGGCCCTGAAACGGCTGTCCGACGAAGACCCTTCCTTCCGGGTGACCTCGGATACGGAAAGCGGCCAGACCGTGATCAAGGGCATGGGCGAATTGCATTTGGAGATCCTGGTCGATCGCATGAAGCGGGAGTTCAAGGTTGAGGCCAACGTGGGCGCCCCCCAGGTGGCCTATCGCGAAACCATCGGCAAGCCGGCCTACCTTGACTACACCCATAAGAAGCAGACCGGCGGTTCGGGCCAGTTCGCCCGCATTAAGCTGGAGCTGGAACCGGGTGAAGTTGGCTCCGGCGAGATTTTCGAGAGCAAGATCGTTGGCGGCAATGTGCCCAAGGAATATATCCCGGGCGTGGAAAAGGGCATCATGTCGATTGCCTCTGGCGGCGTCCTGGCCGGTTTCCCCCTGATCGACTGGAAAGTCACCTTGGTGGACGGTGCCTATCATGACGTTGACTCATCGGTCATGGCGTTCGAGATTGCGGCCCGCTCGGCTTTCCGCGAACTGGTGATGTCCGCCACGCCAAAGCTGCTGGAACCCATCATGCGGGTCGAGGTTGTCACGCCGGAAGATTACGTGGGCGATGTGATGGGCGATCTGAACCGCCGCCGTGGTCATATCACCGGCACCGAGCCGCGTGGCAATGCCCAGGTCATCGCGGCCATGGTGCCCCTGGCCAACATGTTTGGTTACGTGAACAATCTGCGCTCCGCCACCCAGGGCCGGGCGCAATTTACGATGCATTTTGACCACTACGAACAGGTACCGCAGGCGGTGTCGGACGAAGTCCGCGCCAAGCTTGCTTGATAACGCGCTGACACTAAAGGATTAGGCGAATGGCGAAGGCAAAATTTGAGCGTACGAAGCCCCATTGCAACGTTGGCACGATTGGCCACGTTGATCATGGCAAGACGACGCTGACGGCGGCGATCACCAAGGTTCTGGCGGAATCCGGCGGGGCCGAGTTCACGGC
>JAYGEA010000051.1:0-8313 GCA_046582635.1 Alphaproteobacteria bacterium | reverse complement strand
GCCGTGAACTCGGCCCCGCCGGATTCCGCCAGAACCTTGGTGATCGCCGCCGTCAGCGTCGTCTTGCCATGATCAACGTGGCCAATCGTGCCAACGTTGCAATGGGGCTTCGTACGCTCAAATTTTGCCTTCGCCATTCGCTTGTTCTCCGAACGTCAGTTTCGTACTTTTGTCTCTACGTCGTCTCTATGTCTTCTCGGCATGTCTTCGCAGCAGCATGTCGTCTCGGCGTCATATCCGTCTTTCGGCCGGGCTGGAGCGGGTGGCGGGGATCGAACCCGCGTAACCAGCTTGGAAGGCTGGGGCTCTACCACTGAGCTACACCCGCGAGTACGGCTCCACCTAACCTAGCCCTAACGCCTCACACGAACGCGCGCCTCGGATCAGCAGAGTGGTGGAGAGGGTTGGATTCGAACCAACGTAGGCATAGCCAATGGGTTTACAGCCCATCCCTTTTAACCACTCAGGCACCCCTCCGCACACACCAAACCGCCACGCCCGGCGGTGGGCTGATATGTACCTTTCAAACCGCCAAGTCAATGCATAAAAAGGCGAAAAAAGCACATCATTAGTGTTTTACGTCCCGCCGTCCGGGGCCGGATGTAATTGCGTTACAAACTGTGCTGCTTTATATGCGGTGCCATGGCAGGGCGCAAGCGTACAAGTGGACGGCACGGCGGCAAGCACGGCAGCAAACATGGCGGCCGGCGGCGGGAAGGCTGGGTCGAGGGCCGGCCCGACAAGCCGACCGCGCGCCGCGGCCGCAATCAGCGGGAGCCGTACTGGATTTATGGCCAGCACGCGGTGGAGGCCGCCTGCGCCAATCCGGAGCGGCAGGTCCTGCGTCTGCTTTGCACGACGGATGCCAATCCGCCCGACCACAACCAAAAGCCCGAGATCGTCGACCGCCGCGGATTGGAGGAGCAACTGCCCCTGGATTCCGTGCATCAGGGTATTGCCGCCCAGGTCGTGCCCCTGGGCAATCATGATCTGGAAACATTATTGGCGGACGAAAGTGACCATGGCGTTGTCCTGGTGCTGGATCAGATCAGCGACCCGCGCAATGTTGGCGCCATTTTACGTTCGGCGGCGGCTTTCGGCGCCATGGCGGTGATCATGCAGGACCGCAACGCGCCGATGGAAGGCGGCGCCCTGGCCAAGGCGGCCAGCGGCGCCCTGGAAACCGTGCCCTTGGTCCGCGTCAGCAATTTGGCCCGCGCGCTGGAACAGCTGGCCGGCGTGGGTTTCTGGCGGCACGGCCTGGCCATGGGCGAAGGTCAGGCGCTGACGGAAATCTCTCTATCGGGCCGGGTGGCGTTGGTATTGGGGGCCGAGGGGGATGGTTTGCGCCCCTTGACGCAAAAAAACTGCGACACCCTGGTGCATCTGCCCATGAGTTCTGAAATGGAAAGCCTGAATGTCTCGGCCACCGCCGCGATCGCGCTGTTTCTTGCCTATCAGGCCTTCACAAGCAATTGAGGCGATGTGACTTTTAATGCCGCTGCCGCGTTCCCATATGGGGAGGTCAAGGCAACGAAAGGCATCATCATGTCATTTCTCAAATGCGCCCTCAGTGCCGTTGTTGCGGTGCCCCTCGCACTGGCATTGCCAATCCAGGTGGCGGCCCAGGCGGCGGCCCAGGTGGCCGCAATGCCGGATATGATGGATGTCAGCTGTCTGGCCCACAATACCCTAAACAATTATCTCGAGCGGGCCTATGGCGAGGACCGCATTGCCCAGGCCGAGCTGGAAAATGGCCACCGGGTGGAACTGTTCCTCTCCCGCCTGGGCACCTGGACGTTGGTGGAACTCATGCCCAACGGTCTGGGCTGCGTGCATGCCTATGGCCAGCGCATGAAAATCGATACCAGCCTGCCAGCCAAACACAAACCGTCCTGACGCCATCATGGTCTTGGAGGCAGTCACGGGTTTGCCTTTTAATTACAAATTATTATTGTTATAAAATTATTTTGTGTCTTTTTTATGTAATTAATTGACAATCACGAATTGATTCGTAAATATCCATCCAGACGATAAGAAACGCTACGAAACGGCACGAAATAAATGGGGCCATGGTGAAGCGGGCTGGAATTTCCGGCCTTGACGTAACGCTGCAAGGCCCTCATTATCAGGATTGGTTCCCCTTTGCGGACCCGCGGAAATTTGATTGGGCAGCTTGCAACCGCGTCAAAAATTGCTAAAGCGCCACGGGTAGAAAGCTCCCGTGGGCCCTTTTGACAGGCCTATTGGGGAGAGCACCCGTGACCAATATTCGCAATAATTCCATCAGCAAATCTAACAGCAAAACCAACACCCGAAATCTCACGCAAGCTGTTACAGCCAACCGTCTGTCCGATGGTTATGTCGTTTATCTAACAGACAGTGACAGTTGGTCGGAACGCATTTCCGACTGTCAAACCGTCGACGACGGCTCGGCGGCGGATGACCTGTTGCGGCGCGCCACGCACCGGGCCGCCGATGATCTGGTGGTCGGTCCCTACCTTTTCAAAGTTGCCACGGAGGGTGGCCGGACCATCCCCATCGGCCAGCGGGAAATCCTGCGCACCACCGGGCCCAGTGTCGGCACCGATTTGAATCCGGGATAAGCATATGTACCGCTATGATGAATTCGACCACGCTTTCGTTGCCGAGCGCGTGGAACAGTTTCGCGGCCAGGTGGCCCGCCGCATTGCCGGCGAGTTGACCGAGGACGAGTTCAAGCCCCTGCGCCTGATGAACGGCCTGTATCTGCAACTGCATGCCTACATGCTGCGGGTGGCCATTCCCTACGGCACCCTATCGGCCAAGCAGATGCGCAAACTGGCCCATATCGCCCGCACCTATGACCGGGGCTATGGCCATTTCACCACGCGGCAGAATATTCAATATAACTGGCCCAAGCTGGAAGACGTGCCGGCCATACTGGACGAATTGGCCAGCGTCGAGATGCACGCCATCCAGACCTCTGGCAATTGCATCCGCAACACCACCGCCGATCCCCTGGCGGGCGTCGCCGCCGACGAGATCGACGACCCCCGGGTCTATGCCGAGATCATTCGCCAATGGTCCACCCTGCATCCGGAATTCTCGTTCCTGCCGCGCAAGTTCAAGATTGCCGTTACCGGCTCTCCCAACGACCGGGCCGTCACCCGGGGTCACGATATCGGCCTGCGCATGCACCGGGATCTGGCCGGCAATCCCGGCTTCGAGGTCATGGTGGGCGGCGGCCAGGGGCGGACCCCGATCATGGCCAAGACGATCCGCAATTTTCTGCCCGTGGATCACCTGTTATCCTATCTGGAGGCGGTTCTGCGGGTCTATAACCAGCTGGGCCGCCGTGACAACATCTATAAGGCCCGTATCAAGATCCTGGTGCAGAGCGAGGGCGCCGATGCTTTCGCCCAGATGGTCGAGGCCGAATGGCTGGCCATCAAGGACAACGCCCTGGACTTGCCGAAGGAAGAACGGGACCGCATCAAGGCCTATTTTGGCCCCCCCAACTATGACAAACTGGCAGGCGATTGCCCGGAATTGAATCTATCTCTGGCCGCCAATCCGCGCTTCACCGCCTGGGTCGAGGCAAATGTCCAGGACCACAGGCAGCCCGGCTATGCCATCGCCACCATATCCCTAAAACCCCACGGCGGCATTCCGGGCGACGCCAGCGCCGATCAGATGGACGCGGTCGCGGCCCTTTCCGAAAAATTCGGCTTTGGCGAAATTCGGGTCAGCTACAAACAAAACCTGATCCTGCCCGACGTGCCGAAATCGGAGCTTCCGGCCCTGTGGCGGGCCCTGGACGAGTTGGATCTTGCCACCGCCAATGCGGGGCGGATCAGCGACATCATCGCCTGCCCCGGCCTGGACTATTGCAATCTGGCCAATGCCCGCTCCATCCCCATTGCCCAGCGCATTTCCGAACGGTTCACGGATCTGGCCCGGGAAATGGATATTGGCGAGATCAGCCTGAACATATCCGGCTGCATCAACGCCTGCGCCCACCATCACGTCGCCAATATCGGTGTCCTGGGCGTCAACAAGGGCGGCACCGAATTCTATCAGGTCACCCTGGGCGGAGTGGCGGACGAAAAGGCCCAGGTCGGCGCCATCATCGGCCCGGCCTTCGACGAGTGGCAGATCGCCGGCGCGGTGGAGGACATTGTCGATGTCTACCTCTGCCAACGGCAGACAAATGAAAAATTCATCGAAACCTATCAACGCGTTGGACCCCAACCTTTCAAGGAGAAGCTCTATGGCACTGAGCCCTGGCGCCGTTCGGGGCTTGGATCACCGGGCGCAAGCGGTTTCAGGGCGCCGGCCGCGCTACCCTGGCGGCGGTGGAGTACGTGGGCGATCAGGTAAAGGTAAATCCGCTGGCCAACTGGACCCCGGATCAGGTAAAAACCGCCTTCCGCGCGCGCGGGCTGCCGGCACATCCACTGGTAGGGCAGGGTTATCCCTCCATCGGGTGTGCCACCTGCACCCGCCGGGCAACGGGTGGTCCAGGCACGCGGGAAGGACGCTGGGCGGATCGGGATAAGTCCGAGTGCGGAATTCACCTGCAAAATTCATCGCAGGGGACATCCCGCATGTAGCCGGGAATTCAACGTAGGGGGGCCAAAATTATGAACGATGCCGGGGACTATGCAGGCGATATAGACGTCACCGAGGCGTGGGACCGTTTGTGGAACCAGAAAAACGCTGTCCTGATCGATGTCCGCACAAAACCGGAATGGAACTACGTTGGTTTGCCGGATTTATCGACGGTCAACGGGGAGGTGTTGTGCTGTGAGTGGCAGGTTTTTCCCGCCATGGACCGCAATGACGGCTTTGCGGTCGAGATCGAACAGGCCGGCATCGCAAAAGACGCACCGATCTTCCTGCTGTGCCGGTCCGGCGTGCGCAGCAAGCATGCGGCAATCCTGCTGACCGGTCTGGGCTATCAACATTGCTACAACGTTTCGGGCGGTTTCGAAGGCGACAAAGATGACAGCGGCCACCGGGGCAAGACCGGCGGATGGAAATTTGCCGGGCTTCCCTGGAAGCAAGGCTAACCAAGTAATCCAAGGAGTGAGATCATGAGTGACGACAAAACAGCTTCCTGGCGGTCGCGCACCCTCGCCGTGCGGGCGGGCCTGGACCGATCGCCCCACGGTGAAACATCCGAGGCGTTGTATCTCAATTCCGGCTTCGTCTATGACACCGCCGAGCAGGCCGAGGCGCGCTTTCTGGGTGAAAACGACGGCTTCATCTATTCCCGCTACGGCAACCCGACCGTGTCCATGTTCGAGGAACGCCTGGCGCAGCTGGACGGCTCGGAGGCCTGTTTCGCCACGGCCTCGGGCATGTCGGCGGTGTTCGCGGCGCTGTTGTGTCAATTACAGCAGGGCGATCACGTGGTCGCCTCCCGCGCCCTGTTCGGTTCCTGCCATTATATCCTGACCCAGTTGCTGCCCCGCTACGGCATCGCCGTGGATCTGGTCGATGGTGGCGATCCGGAACAATGGAGCGCGGCGATCAAGGACGGAACAACCTGCGTCTTTTTCGAGACGCCCTCGAACCCGACCCTGGATCTGATCGATATCCAGGCGGTCTCCGATCTGGCCCACGCCGTCGGCGCCCGGGTGGTGGTGGACAATGTCTTTTCCACGCCAATCCTGCAGCGGCCGGTGGATTTTGGGGCCGACGTGGTGGTTTATTCGGGTACCAAGCACATGGACGGCCAGGGCCGCGTCCTGGGCGGCGCCGTTCTGGGCAGCCGGGAATTCATTGACGAGGTGTTGATGAATTTTCTTCGCCATACGGGGCCGTGCATGAGCGCCTTCAATGCCTGGGTGCTGTTGAAAGGCCTGGAAACCATGGAACTGCGCCTGGCGGAACAATGCGCCAATGCCCAAACCCTGGCCGAAGTCCTGCAGGCTCATGGCGCCGTTGAACGGGTGATTTATCCCGGCCTGGACAGCTATCCCCGCCGCGATCTGGTGGCCAAGCAAATGACCGCCGGCGGCTCCGTCATCACCTTCGATCTGCGCGGCGGCAAGGGGGAGGCCTTCCAGTTTCTGAACGGCCTGAACATCGTCGATATCTCCAACAATCTGGGCGATTCCAAAAGCCTGATTACCCATCCCGCCACCACCACCCACCGCGCCGTGGGACCGGAGGAACGGGCCAAGGTGGGCATCGGCGACGGCATGGTCCGCCTGTCCGTGGGCCTGGAAGACCCCGCCGACCTGGAAGAGGATCTGACGGCGTCGCTAAACGGAATTTCCTGACGTGCGGGCCGTCCTGTGCCGGGAATATGGCCCTTATCACGATGTAGCCCATATAGCTATTGCCGACGTCCCCGAACCGGCGTTGGCGCCGGGCAGCGTTTTGATCGATGTCGCGGCCGCCGGGGCGGGTTTCGCCAACGTCCTGGCGATTGCCGGCAAACACCAGAATTCGCCGCCCGTGCCGTTTATTCCCGGTACGGAAGTCGCCGGCACCATCAACGCCGTGGCCGACGATGCGGAACGGCTGCGACCGGGCCAGCGGGTCGTGGCCGGCATGCCGCAAGGTGCCTTTGCCGAACAGGTGGCCGCCCTGGCAGATAATACGTTTGCCATTCCCGATAACCTGGATTTTCCCGCCGCCACCAATTTCCCCACCATCTATGCCACCGCCTATAGCAGCCTGGTCTGGCAGGCGCGCATGCAGCCGGGCGAAACCCTTCTGGTGCACGGCGCCGGTGGCGGCAGCGGGCTGGCGGCCGTCGATGTGGGCAAGGCCTTGGGCGCCAGGGTCATCGCCACCGCCGGCAGTGCGGAAAAGCTGGCCGCCGCCCGCAACGCAGGCGCCGACGAAATCATCAATTATCGTGAAAACGGGTTCCGCGATGCGGTTCTGGATCTGACCGGCGGCCGGGGCGCCAATGTCATCTTCGATCCGGTGGGCGGCGCGGTGTTCGAGCAATCCCTGCGCTGCATCGCGCCCGAGGGGCGGATTTTCCCCATTGGTTTCGCGGGTGGTACAATTCCGCAAATTCCCGCCAATATTCTGCTGGTTAAAAATATCTCGGTGCACGGCATCTATTGGGGCTATTACGGCGGCTGGGCCCGGCAGCCGCGTACGGCGGCGAATATCGACCGGCTGCGCGCCGCCATGGCAACCTTGTCCGCGTGGCGGGCGGATGGCAGGTTGGAGCCGTTGGTGCATGGCACCTTCCCGTTGGACGGTTTTGCCACGGCCCTGGATGTGATCACGGAACGGCGCGCCATCGGCAAGGTCGTCCTGACCACCTAAAGCGTGTCGCGTCTAATTTGATTTGAAGGAGCAATGCCGATGGCGGAACACAAGACCTGGCTGGAAGTCGCCCTGAACGGTCCCTGGGGCAAACGCCGGCATCCCGATCTGCCGGTTACCGTGGCCGAAATCGTCGCCGACGGCATTGCCTGTGTTGAGGCGGGCGCGGCGATCCTGCACGTGCATCCCTATGACGAGGCAACCGGCCGGCAGAAGCATGACTGGCAGATTTATGCCCGGATCATCGAGGGCATCAGGGCGGAGGTGGATGCCATCATTTACCCAACCATTCCCACAACGAATGAAGGCGGTGGCCGGGGGCGCTTCTCGGAGGTCGAGGAACTGGCCAAGCGGGGATTATTGGAATGGGCGGCGGTTGATCCGGGCTCTGTCAATCTGACCTATCTGGATAGTATCGCGCGGCACAAACCCGGTTTCCTGTATCAGAACCCCGATGCCGATATCCTCTCGGCCATGGAGCTGGCCCAGGAATTCAGGCTGAATGCAAGTTATGCAATATATGAACCCGGTTTCGCCCGCGCCGGCGCGGCCTTCGGGCGGGCCTTTCCAGATGCGCCCAAGGCGATTTACCGCTTCATGTTCTCCGATGGCTACAGCTTTGGCTTTCCGCCAAAATCCTTTGGCCTGCAGGCCTACCTGTCCCTGCTGGCGGATATGGCGGTGGATGCGCCCTGGATGATCGCCGGCCTGCTGGTCAGTATAGAGCCGTTGCTTGAGGAAACTGTCCGAAAAGGCGGCCATATCCGCGTGGGCCTGGAAGACGCCCCCCGGGATGACGGACGCAATAATCTGCAATGGGTGAACTTTGCCGTGGAACGCATAAATGCGGTGGGTGTCCAAATCGCCGCCGCCGCGGATGTGCGCAACACCTTATACCAAAGAACCTTAACCGAGACTCATTTTGAGGTTTCCACGCCCCGCGATCTCTGAATCAATGATGGTGAATCGTTTCAGGGAGGTCACCATGGGTGCGGCGATTGCTTTGCGGGAAGATTACGATGCCGCGGATTT
>JAYGEA010000355.1:0-23943 GCA_046582635.1 Alphaproteobacteria bacterium | reverse complement strand
ATTCATCAATGGCCATGTGTTGTCCTTTCAGGTGAGTTTGTCGGTGCCATTCTGGTCACACTATCTATGACCAATATTGCATCATGTCTAGTGAATTTCATACACACACACTAACGTCCGGTACTTTAGTGCAAGGGATTTTATGAGGGTTCTTAAACCATACCTAACCACCTTTTCCTAATATTGAACCACGAAGTCTGCGAACGATTGTCGGTTTAGATTACCTCCCCGCTTATGTGCACATCAGGATGGCTTTGTAGGGGACTTCTACTGTCATATAGAGGTTTTTATAGTCCTTGTAGGTTCCTTTAATAAACAGAGCTATATCGTTATTGTTTATCTTTTGTTTTATCTCGTTTAGGGTCATTATTTTTAGTAATCTCTGTACACATAGTCTTGTTTCTTATGATGTTGGTAGTTCTACATTTTTTTTCTATTATTTTACTCAGCATCATATCAGTTGTGGTGGGTTTATCATCTACCATAAGAATTAGATCAATCGCCATCTTTGCAATACTTATTACATCCAGTGGTGGCGGTAGTGTACATCCACATAGCAGGGTACACAGCGCAAGGGATTTACTTATAGGGTGGAGAATAGCAGCCATTCTTGTAGGTTCCTTTGGTTCATAAATGGTAAACCCTATTATGCATAATTATACGCGCAACGTAGAGATATGTGAATTTCAGGTTACACAAGCTGTAACCAGAGAATGTGTTTGACGTAGCGCCGTGCCGCCGGCTAATATTAAGGCGACACAGACATGGTGAACGTGATGCTATGTAGTGTTCGTATTCCTTCCTCCAATTGAGCAACTTATGGTCCCCCTTGTGGGGGCCGTATTTTTTGGGCAGAGCGGCTGGTGGCTAAACAGGCGCAGACTCAGGAAAATTGAGCGGCACCATGTATATTAGTGGCACAGCCCCCTACTGGCCTTATGCAGGCCCCTTCGTTTCCCAGAATATTTATTTTTTTCTGTGTGCCCAGCAGGGCAGCATCATTTTAGAGAGAAATGGAACCGCGCAGGCATGCCTATAACACGCTATAGAGGCCATTAAAGCATGTCCTCACTAGGGGGCAGCATACCTTCTTCTTGAATTTTGATACAAAAGCTGATACAAAACCATAGTAAGATGTCTTGAAAACTCGCAGTTATCTAGGCAGATTTCTACCATTTCAGAAGGTGTTGGTGCCCCTGCCCCGACTCGAACGGGGACGTCCTATGGACAACAGATTTTGAATCTGTCGCGTCTGCCAATTCCGCCACAGGGGCCCGGCCGGCATAATAGCGCCGGCGGGGGGTGGGTCAACAACTACAAGTCCAATTATGCCGCCAATTTGTCCAATTCCCGCAGCAGGCTTTCGCCCATCACGGTGGTGGAGACCTTGGCCTTGCCCGGCTGCATGATATCCGCCGTGCGCAGGCCGCCGGCCAACACATTCTCCACCGCCTGCTCAATCAGATCCGCGTCCTCGGCCAGGTCGAACGAATAGCGCAGGCCCATGGCGAAACTCAGCAGCGTGGCAATGGGATTGGCCAGCGCCTGCCCGGCGATATCGGGCGCGGAGCCGTGTACCGGCTCGTACAATGCCTTGCGCGCGCCCGTGGGATCCATGGCGCCAAGGGAGGCCGATGGCAGCATGCCCAAGGAGCCCGTTAACATGGCGGCCGTGTCCGACAACATGTCGCCAAACAGATTGTCGGTGACGATGACGTCGAACTGCTTGGGGTCGCGAACCAATTGCATGGAGCAATTGTCGGCGAACATGTGGCTCAATTCCGTATCGGCGAAGGATTCCGCGTGCAGCTTGGTCACTTCATCCCGCCACAGAACGCCGGATTCCATAACATTGGCTTTTTCCACCGAGCAAACCCGGTTGTCGCGTTTCTTCGCCAATTCGAACGCCAGGACGGCGACCCGGCGGATTTCCGAGGTGGTGTAGGTCTGCGTATTAAAGCCCCGGCGCTGGCCGTCGGGCAGGGTTTCGATACCGCGGGGCTCACCGAAATAAACCCCGCCCGTCAATTCCCGGATGATCAGAATGTCCAGGCCCGAGACCACTTCGGGCTTCAGGGTGGAGGCATCCACCAGGGCATCGAAGCACATGGCCGGGCGCAGGTTGGCGAACAGATCCATTTCCTTGCGTAGGCGCAACAGGCCGCGCTCGGGCTTTTGTTCGAACGGCAGGTCGTCCCATTTAGGCCCTCCCACGGCGCCCAACAGGGTGGCGTCCGCCGCCATGGCGTCCGCCATGGTCTCGTCGGTCAGGGGCGTGCCCGAAGCGTCGATGGCGGCGCCGCCGACCTTGCCTTCGGATACATCAAAGGTGACGGCGCGGCGTTTGTCCATCCAGTCGATCACCTGGCGCACTTCGTGCATCACTTCCGGTCCGATGCCGTCGCCCGGCAGAATCAACAATGTCTTGTTGGGGGCCATGTCTTGTTCGCTCACTCTTCTCGTTTTTGTGCTTATTCCGCCGCGTCGCCGTACAGCCAGGGCTGGCCGGTTTTCTGCCTCTCTTCGAAGTCGTCAATCTTGCCCTTGCGCTGCATGGTCTGGCCGATATCGTCCAGGCCCTCCAGCAGGCATTGCTTGCGAAAGGCATCCGTCTCGAAATTCACCACGCCGCCATCGGGCCCGGTGATCCGTTGGCTTTCCAGATCCACGGTCAGGGTGGCGTTGGCGCCACGGTCCGCGTCATCGAACAAAAGATCCAGCTGTTCCGGCGTCACCTTAATGGGCAGGATACCGTTCTTGAAGCAGTTGTTATAAAAAATGTCGGCAAACGAGGTTGAGATCACGCATTTGATGCCGAAATCCAGGATCGCCCAGGGGGCATGCTCGCGGGAGGAGCCGCAGCCGAAGTTGTCGCCCGCAACCAGGATCCGCGCCTCGCGGTAGGCTGGCTTGTTCAGCACGAAATCTTCTTTTTCGCTGCCGTCCTGGTTAAAGCGCATTTCGGCAAACAGGTGCTTGCCCAGGCCGGCCCGCTGAATGGTTTTCAGGTAATGTTTGGGGATGATCTTGTCGGTGTCGATATTGATGCCGCGCATTGGAGCGGCAACACCGCTGACGGTTTTGAACTTTTCCATGATGAATGCTTTCTCCTAGGCCAAGTCGCGCACGTCGGTCAAATGACCGGCGATGGCGGCGGCGGCGGCCATGGCCGGGCTGACCAGGTGGGTGCGCCCGCCGTAGCCCTGGCGGCCTTCGAAATTCCGGTTCGAGGTGGAGGCGCAACGTTCGCCCTCCTCCAGCCGATCCGCGTTCATGGCCAGGCACATGGAGCAGCCCGCATCGCGCCATTCAAATCCGGCCTCGATCAGGATTTTGTCCAAGCCTTCTTGCTCGGCCTGATGTTTGACCAGGCCGGAGCCCGGCACCACCATGGCATGTACGCCGTCCGCCACCTTGCGCCCCTTGGCGACAGCGGCCGCGGCGCGGATGTCTTCGATGCGGCCATTGGTGCAGGACCCGATGAAGGCCTTGTCGATGGTGATGTCGGACATCGCCGTGCCCGCTTCCAGGCCCATGTATTCCAGGGAACGTTCCCAGGCGGCGCGCTGGTTGTCATCACGGGCCTGATCCAGCAGGGGCACATTGCCGGTAATATCGGCTACGTTTTCGGGCGAGGTGCCCCAGGTCACTTGCGGGATCAAATCCGAGACATCCAGGGAGACATCAATATCAAAGACCGCGTCGGCGTCCGTGTGGAAGGTTTTCCAGTAGCTGACCGCCGCCTCGTACTGGCCCGCCTTGGGCCCCATGGCGCGGCCCTTCATATATTCGAAGGTGGTTTCGTCGGCGGCGATCAGGCCGCCGCGGGCGCCGCCCTCGATCGACATGTTGCAGACCGTCATGCGCCCTTCCATGGACAGGGCCCGGATGGCATCGCCGGTGTATTCGACAACGCAGCCCGTGCCACCCGCCGTGCCGATCTTGCGGATGATGGCCAGGATCAGGTCCTTGCCGGTGCAGCCCAGGGGCAGGTCACCGTTCACATCGATGCGCATGTTTTTGGAACGCTGCTGGATCAAGGTCTGGGTAGCCAGCACATGCTCCACTTCCGAGGTGCCGATGCCAAACGCCAAGGCGCCAAATGCCCCGTGCGTGGCGGTATGGCTGTCGCCGCAGACGATGACCATGCCCGGCTGGGTGAAACCCTGTTCCGGCCCGATGATATGCACAATGCCCTGGCGGGGATCGTCGATGGGGAAATAGGGCACGTTGAATTCGGCGACATTGGCTTCCAGGGTATCCACCTGCAGCTTGCTCTCCGGCTCCTGGATGCCCTGGTCCCGGTTAATGGTGGGAATGTTGTGATCGGCCACGGCCAGGGTGGCATCCAGGCGGTGGACCTTGCGGCCCGCCGCGCGCAGCCCTTCAAAGGCCTGCGGCGAGGTGACTTCATGCACCAAATGGCGGTCCACATAAATTACGCAGGCGCCGTCGTCCTGTTGATCGACCAGATGGGCGTCCCAGATTTTGTCGTACAGCGTCTTGCCAGCCATGGCTCAGCCTCCCCCAAATTGTTAAAATGGACGCGACCGGCGTTCGGCGCGCCCAACCGACCTAAACTGAAAAAGGGCGCAACGATTGGTCGCGCCCTCATTCGAAACTCTACTGGCTTTTGGCCTGGGCCTTGCCTTTGGCCTTGCCCTTGACCTTGACGGGGCGGCGGTGATCGACCTTTTCCGCGATGCGGGCCCGCTTGCCTGTCAGGCCGCGCAGGTAATACAGCTTGGCCCGGCGTACCCGGCCCCGACGCACCACGTCGATACTGTCGATGCGCGGTGAATGCATGGGGAAAACACGTTCCACACCTTCGCCATAGGAAATCTTCCGCACCGTGAATGAAGAGTTGATCCCCGCCTGCTTGATGGCGATACAGACCCCTTCAAAGGCCTGGACCCGCTCCCGCGTGCCCTCGATCACCTTGACGTTGACGCGCACGCTGTCGCCGGGGGCGAAGCTGGGCACTTCATATTCTGACTTCCGGGCCTCTAGTTGGCCCATCTCAAACTTCTGCAACAAATTCATCGCACTAGCCTCGCGATTTAGCGGCACTTCGGTACCGGTCCCACAGGTCCGGCCGTCGCGCCTTGGTCAATTCCTCGGCCCGCGCCAAGCGCCAGGCCCTGATCTTCTCGTGGTGACCCGAGGTCAAGACCTCCGGCACCTTCCGCCCTTCCCAAACCTGGGGCCGGGTATATTGGGGGTATTCCAATAACCCGTGGGCAAAACTCTCTTCATCCAGCGCCGCTGCATCGCCTATGACGCCGGGCAGCAACCTAACGACCGCGTCCAGCAGAACCAGCGCCGCCGTCTCGCCCCCCGACAGCACATAGTCGCCGACGCTGACTTCCTCTATCTCGCGGCCGTCAAGGACCCTTTGATCGATCCCCTCGAACCGCCCGCAAACCAAGACCACGCCGTCCTGTTCCGCCAACTCCCGCGCCAGGGCCTGATCCAACCGCCGCCCTCGCGGGCTTAGGTAGATGATCCGGCCGGTTTTCGAACCGACATCATCAACCGCGTCCGCCAGAACATCCGCCCGCATAACCATGCCGGGACCGCCGCCAAAAGGGGCATCGTCCACGGAGCGGTGTTTATCGCGCGCAAAGCTCCGAATGTCTACCGTTTCCAGGCCCCAAATGCCGTTTTTTAGGGCATTTCCAGCCAAACTTTGCCCCAAGGGGCCGGGAAACATCTCCGGAAACAGGGTCAGGACCGTCGCGGACCAAATTTTCTCCTCATTCATCGCCATCGCCATCGTTCATATGAATGGCGGCATCAGCGATCACAACCCGCCCTTCGCTCCGCCCCTGGGCCAGATCCACGCGTGGCACCATATCCTTGTCAAACGACACCATGATGCTTTCGCTCGATGCCGCCGGCTGAATTTCCAGCAGCGTGCCGGCGCCGAAATCATGCATCGCCTTGACCCTGCCGAAAGCCGCGCCATCGGGCAGTTCAACCGTCAGGCCGATCAGATCGGCATGGTAGAATTCGTCTTCCCCGTCCTCCAGGTCCGGCAACACGGCCCGGTCTACAAATAGCTGCGTGCCTTTTAAAGCCTCCGCCTCGTTGCGGTTGGAGACACCTGGCACCGCAGCCAACAGACCACCCTTCGTGGGGCCCTTGAGCGACAGGCTGACTTGCCGTCCGGAGCCGTCGCGCAATGGCCCGTAGGCGACAACATCCACCGGCACCTCGGTGAAGCTGCGCACCTTGACCAGGCCCTTGATGCCGTGGGCGGCGACAATTTCGCCCAACAGCAGGCGTTCGTCCGTCATGCCCTTGACCCCATTTCCGAGCCGGCCCGGCGGCGGAATTACGCCTCCGTGGGCGCGTCCTCCGCAGGTGTTTCGGCGGGCGCTTCGGCAGGCGCCGCCGACTCAGCCTTGGCTGCCTCGGCCGCTTCCGCCGCCGCCGCCAGACGTTCCTGGGCCTTGGCCTTTGGCTTGGCCTTTTCCGGGTTATGGCGTTGGGCCGGCATGGGGATGATTTCTGCCGTGCCAAGGAACCGGGCCACGCGATCGGTGGGCTTTGCGCCCTTGCTCAGCCAATAGCGGATGCGCTCTTCCTTCAGATCGACACGATTTTCGTTGTCCTTGGCCAGCAGGGGATCATAGGTGCCCAACCGTTCGATGTAGCGGCCGTCGCGGGGCATGCGGCTGTCCGCCACGACAATACGATAATGCGGCCGCTTTTTTGCCCCGCCGCGGGCCAGTCTGATTTTCAATGACATGGTCTGTTCCTGTTTCTTCGCTATTTGGTCAAATTCGAATTCTGTTTGGTAATGGTTTCCGCTATCGCGGCGGCAGCATGCCCTGCATGCCGGGCATATTGGGCATGCGGCCCCCCAGGCCCGGCAGGCCGCCGCGCAGCATGCCTTTTTTGCCCATTTTGGAGACTTTTTTCATCATTCCGGACATCTGTTTAAACTGCTTCAACAGCCGGTTCACTTCCTGTACCGAGGTGCCCGAGCCCGCCGCGATGCGTTTCTTGCGCGAGGCGTGGATGACTTTCGGTTTCAGGCGTTCTTCCGCCGTCATGGACAAAATGATGGCTTCCTGGCGCTTGATCAGTTTGGCATCGATGTTGGCGGCAGCTATTTGCTTTTTCATCTTGCCGACGCCGGGCAGCATGGCCATCAGGCCGTCCAGGCCGCCCATTTTGGAGATCTGCCGCAACTGATCCAGCAGGTCGTTCAGGTCGAACTGGCCTTTTTGGATCTTTTTGGCCAGTTGCTCGGCTTGCTCTTCGTCAATGTTTTCGGTGGCTTTTTCCACCAGGGAGACAACGTCGCCCATGCCAAGAATGCGCGAGGCAATGCGGTCGGGATGGAAGGTCTCCAGCTCGTCCAGCTTTTCGCCGACGCCCAGCAACTTGATGGGACAGCCGGTCACGGCGCGCATGGAAAGCGCGGCGCCGCCCCGGCCGTCGCCGTCGATCCGGGTCAGCACAATGCCGGTTAAATTCAGCCGCTTGTTAAACTGTTCCGCCACATTGACCGCGTCCTGGCCGGTCAGGCTGTCTGCCACCAGCAGGGTTTCCACCGGATTCGCTACAGCTTGCACGGCCTTGACCTCGGCCATCAGGGCCTCGTCCACATGCATGCGCCCGGCGGTATCCAGCAGGATGATGTCAAAGCCTTGCAGCTTGGCCGCCTGCATGGCCCGCTTGGCGATATCGACGGGGTTCTGGCCCTCGACGAAGGGCAGGGTCGGCACGCTGATTTGTTGGCCCAGAACTTTAAGCTGTTCCATGGCCGCCGGACGGCGGGTGTCGAGGGAGGCCATCAGGACCTTTTTCTTGTCCCGCTCCACCAGGCGCTTGGCCAGCTTGGCCGTGGTCGTGGTTTTGCCAGAGCCCTGCAGGCCGACCATCAGGATCGGCGCGGGCGGCACGGCGTTGAGATTGATTTCGACGGCTTCCGAACCCAGGGTCTCGACCAGGGCGTCGTTGACGATCTTGACCACCATCTGGCCCGGCGTCACGCTTTTGACGACTTCCTCGCCGACGGCGCGTTCGCGAACCGTTTTGATGAAGTCCCGGGCCACGGGCAGGGCGACGTCTGCCTCCAACAGGGCCTGGCGCACTTCGCGCAGGGCCGCATCGACATCACTCTCGCTCAGCGCCCCGCGCCGGGTAAGCTTGTCGAATACCGTTCCCAGACGGTCTGTCAGGCTATCGAACATCAGCCGTTATCGTCCCTTCAGATGCCGTGATTGGGCTCACGGGTAAAAGGTCTCTCATACAGTTACAACCGGGCCGCACGCCCAATATATGCGCAAGCCGCGATCAGGGCGGGTTTTAGGCGCAATGGGGGTGGCTGTCAAGCGGGGGGACGGCTTTGATTTAGGCCCTCCACAGCCGGCCTCACCTGCTCCATGAACAGCGTCATGGACGCTTCAAGCTGCGCCAGGCTGCCGCAGCCGTTGAAGTTGAGCTGGAACTGATCCAGGCCGGCCGCATCGCGGTATTTAGCGATTTCGCTGGCTACATCCTCGACACTGCCGTGGCCAGTCAACCGGTTGCCGTCGGGGCCCGTTGGGGCCTTGCTGGTGATGTCGGCAAAATTAATGCGGAAGCTCATGCGGATCTCTGGCGGCGTGGCGCGGCCGATTTTCTCGCAGGCCTTCAACAGATTGGCTTTGTGTTCCAGCAAGGCTTCCAGCGGCGTGGGCACTGGTTGCCAGATGGTGGCGAATTCGGCGGCCCGGCGCAGGGCGGCCTTGGAGGAACCGCCGATCCAGATGGCGGGATGGGGCTGCTGCACGGGTTTCGGTGAGCAGTGCATATCCTCGAACTGATGATAAGTTCCCGCGAACGAGACCGGGTCGGGGGACCAGCAGGCCTGGCAGACGCGCAGGTACTCATCCGTGCGGGCGCCCCGGTCCGCGAAATTCACCGCCAGGGCGGCGAACTCGCTTTCGACCCAGCCGGCACCGACGCCCAGGATGACCCGGCCATTGGAGAACTGATCCAGGGTGGCCACGGTCTTGGCGGTCAGGATTGGGTTGCGGTGGGGCAGGATCAGCACCGAGGTGGCCAGCTTGATCCGTTCCGTCTTGCCGGCCAGGTAGGCCATGGTGGTCAGGGGTTCATAAACGTTGCCCCAGGAGGCGACCACTTCAGGCGCGCCTTTCATGATCAGATGATCGTTCAGCAGTACCGCGTCATAGCCAAGGGCCTCGGCCCGCTGGGTCGCCGTCAAAATAGCCTCGGGCGTCGCGGGGAAGCCAAGATAATCGGCGTTGGGGATACGAAACGAGAATTGCATCACTTGTCCTCGAACTATTTATCGTCAAACTTGGGTGCCGAGGCGCTGCCGCCGCCGTCCACGGCGATGCGCTGGCCGTTGACGTAGCTGTTGGCCTCGGAGACCAGAAAACGCACCACGTTGGCGATGTCGTCGGGTTGGCAGACGTGGCCGAACGGCATATGGGCATCCAACTGGCGCAGATCCTCGATGCCCGAGCGCGCCTTGACCAGGCGCCGGCCCATATCCGTCTCCACCAGCGGCGGGGCGACGATATTGGTGCGGATATTGTTCTTCTGCTCCTCTTTGGCCAGGGTAAAGGCTAGGCCTTCCATGGCCGCCTTGCCCATGTTGTAGGGCGCACCATATGCGCCGTAGCTGTCCGTGGCGACGGAGGAGATCATGACGATATCGCCGCGATCTTGTTGCCGCATCATGGGGATCACCAGTTTGCAGAGATAGTGGGGCCCAAAGGCGTGCACGCGGACCACCCGCTCCATCTCGGCCGGATCAGTGTCGGCAACCGATTGTCCCCGGCTGGCGATGCCCGCGTTGTTGATCAGGATGCCTATGGGACCCATGCCCTGGCCGATCTTGGCAACCATGTTCGTGGCCTGCTCCAGATCCTCGATAGAAGCCCGGAAGGCCTGCGCGTTGCGGCCCAGGGCCTTGATCTCGGCCACCGCATCCGCCGCCGAAGCGTCGTCCCGGCGGTAATTCACGGCGATATCGGCACCGTCCTTGGCCAGGGCAACGGCAATGGCCCGGCCGATCCCACGACCCGCCCCGGTGACCAGGGCAATGCGTCCGTTCAATGACATAACTGTCTCCAAATTCGATTTACTGATCCGATTGGAGGGCACGATATCAGTCCCCTTGCCGGATGAGTAGGGATCAGTGCTATGATTTTGCAAAGACAGACGGGCGACAGACGGGAGGCAGGCATGGAGATCGAACGGTTGGGCCGGAACCTGGGCGCCCAGGTGCACGGGGTTGATCTTTCCACGCCTCTGTCGAAAGGGGATTTCGCGGTCATTCATGGCGCATTGGCGGAACATGAGATTTTGCTGTTCCGTGATCAGGACATCAGCCCCGCCGCGCAATTGGCCTTCGGCCGCCGTTTCGGGCCGCCCTCGATACATCCCTTTTCGCCCAACATGGCGGAGATGCCGGAGTTGATCGTGCTGGACAACCATCAGGCCAATCCACCGAGCCTGACGGATATCTGGCACAGCGATGAAACCTTTCGGGCGGAGCCGCCCCTGGCGACCATTTTACGCTCGACCATCACCCCCAAAATTGGCGGCAATACCATGTTCGCCTCCATGTCGGCGGCCCATGACGGCTTGAGCAATCAGCTGCAACAGTTCCTTTCGGGCCTGGAGGGGATCCACGACTTCAAACCCTTCCGCACCCTGCTGGACAGTGACGAGGACGGCCACCGGCGCCTGCGGGCGCTGGAAGCCGAATTCCCCCTGCGCCACCATTCCGTGGTCCGCATCCGCCCGGTCAGCGGCCGCAAGGCGATCTTCGTCAACCCGCAGTTCACCATCGGCATCAAGGGCATGGTGCCCTCGGAAAGCGGGCCCCTGCTGGCCATGCTGTTCGATCTGGCCAAGGTGCCGGAATATCAATACCGTCTGCATTGGCAAACCCACACCCTGGCGATCTGGGACAACCGGGCGGTGCAGCATTACGCTATCCACGACTACCACCCCCAACGCCGCCGCATGGAACGCATCACCATTTGCGGTGATCGGCCGTTCGGTATTTCCGAGGGACGGGAGATACCGCTGATTTCCCGCCAAGCCATTTCCGCCGAGACCCCAAAGGCGGCGGAAACAGAACCCCAACGCCAAGTTTATCGAACTGGAAGCAAGTGATGTTACGCACCGGAAAAGAGCATTTGGAACGCCTGCGCGATGGCCGCGTGGTCTATATCGGCAAGGAGCGGATCGACGATGTCACCACCCATCCCGCCTTTCGCCACGCCGCCCAAACCGCCGCCCAGATCTACGATGTGAAGGCCGATCCGGCCAACCGTGAAACCATGACCTTCGAAGAGGACGGCGAGCGCTATTCGTCCTACTACATTCTGGCCAAGGACCGCGATGACTTGCGCAAACGGTCCCAAACCCATCGCAAAATTGCCGAGGTCACCCACGGGTTTTTCGGCCGCTCGCCCGATCACGTGTCATCTTTCGTGACGGGCATGTGCACCAAGTCAGATGTGCTGGATACGGAGCGGAACAAATTTTCGGGCAATCTGCATGCCTATTACGAACACATGCGCCGCAACGACATCTATGCCGCCTATGCGGTGCTGCCGCCCCAGGCGGCCCGGGATCCGGCCTTCTATCAAAAACAGAACCTGCCCATTCCCACCTTGCAATTGGTGCGGGAGGACGACGACGGCGTGGTGATTTCCGGTATGAAGATGCTGGCTACCGCCGCCGTGATCGCCGACGAGATTTGGATCGGCAACGTCATCCCCCTGGCCCCGGATCAATCGAAGCAGGCCATCACTTGCGCCATTCCGTGCAACACGCCGGGGCTGTCGTTGTGGTCACGCAAGCCCATGGAGCCGAATGCCGCGAACCAGTTCGACAATCCCCTGACCTGGCGCCTGGACGAGACCGATGCCATGGTCATGTGCGACGAGGTCAAGGTGCCGTGGGAGCGGGTTTTCGTGCTGGATGACCCCATTCAGTCCTATACGATCTATAACCAGACGCCGTCCCATTGTTACGGCAACCATCAGTCCAACGTGCGCTTTCACACCAAGATGCGCCTGCTGGTGGGCATTGCCAGCAAGATCACCCAGTCCACCGGCGCCAACAAAATCCCGGCGGTTGCGGAAACCCTGGGCCGCCTGTCGGCGTTGGAGGCGGGCCTGGGCGGCATGGTGGCGGGACAGATCGAGGCGGCGGAGGACTGGCCGGAAGGTTATGCCACCTTCAACCGGCGGATGATGTATGCCGCCTTGAACTGGAGCACCGAAAACCATTCACAGATCATCGATATCGTGCGCGAGCTGTGCGGCGGCGGGGTCTTTCAGATGCCGGCGGACGTCACCGTCATGCACGATGACGAACTGCGGCAAAAATTCGAAAGCTTTTGGCAGACACCGCAGATGGATGCTCTGGCGCGGATGAAGCTGTTTCGTCTGGCCTGGGATCTGGTGGGTTCGGAGTTTGCCGGACGGCATCAGCAATACGAGAAATTCTATGCCGGCGCGTCCTTCATCATCCGCGGCCACAGTTTTCGGGAAGCCCCCTGGGGCGAGCTGGACGGTATTGTCGATGACTTGCTGGCAACCTACGATGTGCCCCCCGCATGATATGGGCAGTGCCGGAAAGAGGGCTATTCATCAAGGATTTCGCGCACCCACTCACCCAGCACGGATGGGTTGAAGGGCTTGCTTAATAGCCGGACACCCGCGGCCAGCCGCCCCTGTTCGACGATGGCATCGCGGGCGTAACCAGACATGAAAATAACCTTCAGATTGGGATATGCCTGCAATGCCTGCTCGGCGACTTGCCGTCCATTCAGCTGGCCGGGAAGCAAAATATCGGTCAAGAGCAGATCAATATCCGGTTGTTCGGACAGCAACGCCAATCCTTCGCCACGTGAACCTTGTAGCCGAATTTATTCAGCGCCCTGTGAACCATTGACTGCACGCCCGGGTCGTCTTCAATCACCAGTATGACCTCGCCAGTGACACCTTGCCCAATTTCTAAGGCGTCGAAATTCTTCCGTGCCTTTTCCGGGACCGGTTCCGCCAACAGATAAATTCGAAATGTCGTGCCTACGTCTGGTTCCGATTGAACCGTTATATGGCCGTTGGATTGCTTAACGAAGCCGTACACCATGCTCAAGCCAAGGCCCGTGCCCTTGCCGATTTCCTTGGTGGTGAAAAAGGGATCGAAGATACGATCCATGTGCCGGCCGGGAATTCCAATGCCGTCGTCGGATACCACGATCATGACATAGTGGCCGCCGGTCAGTTCGGCGGGCAGTTCACCAGGCGGTTCAGTCTGCGCTTCAGTTTGCGATTCAGCGGCTTCTGAAAAAAAGGTATTTTGGGTGGTGATTCAAAGTCGACCGCCCCGGGACATGGCATCGCGGGCGTTGATTGCCATGTTCAAGATGGCCTGCTCAAGTTGACCGGGATCGATCAAACACTTGCGTAAATCTGGCGCCAGATCGAAGACAATTTCGATTTCTTCGGCCAGGCTGCGTCGAAGCAAGGATTCCATGCTCTCGAGCAACTCATTCACATCAACTTCTTTTTCCGCGAGCGGCTGCTGGCGGGAGAAGGCCAGCATGCGCGAGGTCAACAACGCCGCTTGATCAATGGCGCGGCTGGTTGGCTCTATCAGGGCGGCGGCGTCCGGGTTCTGGCCCAGATCCTCCCGCAATAGTGCGATGTTGCCCATCATGACGGCCAGCAGATTATTGAAATCGTGTGCAATACCGCCCGTTAACTGACCGATGGCTTCCATCTTCTGGCTTTGGCGCAGTCGTTCCGCCTGGCGCTTCTGGCCGGTAATATCGGCCACCAGTCCAATGAAGCCCCTGATGGAGCCGTCGGCGGCGATATCGGGGACATAACTGATAGAGACGTTGCGGATTTCACCGTCGGGATAATGATGCTCCGTCTCGAAGGTCACGGACTGTCCGCTGGCGGCGCGCCGAAACTGGGCGCGCAGTTCCTGGCTTGCCTCTTCGCCAAGGATCTCCGCCACGGTCCTGCCAATGATTTCAGAGGCCGGCAGTTGCAGCCATTTTTCGGCTGTTCTGTTCACCCATTTATATTCCTGGCTCTCGTCCATATAGGTGATCAAGGCCGGCAGCAGGTCCGCAATAAGGCGAAGTTGTTCCTCGTTTTCCCGCAGGGCCTGTTCCTGTTGCTTCAACCGGGTGATTTCGGTGGTGGCACCCCGGTATCCGAGGAATTCTCCGCTTGGGGAAAATCTGGGTTTCCCGCTCGTCCGAAGCCAACGGCTGCTATCGAAATCAGACGGGCGTTCGATATCACGATAGGGACGGCGTTCCCGGCGGGCCCGCATTTCCTCGTCTTCGTTATCAGGGTCATATGCATCGCCGAGGAAATCGATACGCGTCTTGCCAATCAGGCGATCTGAATCAAGTCCGGTTAACGTTGCGGGGCCGGTAAAATAAGTATAGCGATAGTTTTCATCGATTTCATAGTAGTAGTCCGCCGAGGTGTCCGCGAAGTCCCGGAACCGCTCCTCGCTTTCGGCGAGCTCCCGGTTGACCAATTCCAGCTCGGCGGTTCGCGCCAGTACTTGGGTTTCAAGTTTGTCGCGGGCCTGACGCAATGCCGCCTCGGTTCTTTTCTGTTCGGTGATGTCGATGCCGATGGTAACCGTGCCGCCATTGGGCATCCGCCGCTCGTTGATTAACAGGCATTGCCCGTCAGCCCGCGTGGTTTCGAAAGAGCCGCCGGGATTGCGGTGGCGTTCCAAGCGGCCCCGCAGCCAATCTTCGCTGTGTCCAATTGCACCTGGAAAGACGTTGCGGTCTAATCCAGCCCTTAGATGTTCCTCGAACGTTATGCCGGGTTCCGTAGACGCCTCCATTCCCGCATTGGCGGCTCGGAACAGATCATTGCAAAGAACTAACCTGTCGTTTGCATCCCACAGCGCGAATAGCTCCGACAGGCTGTCAACGACACTCCGCAACAGCACATCCGCGGCGCCTGCCTTTTCTTCCGCCCGAGACAATTCTGTAACGTCGTGGCCGGTGCCCCGGTAGCCAACGAAGTCGCCGTCCGGATCAAAAATGGCCACGCCGTTTACGGCAAGCAAGGCGACGCTGCCGTCCTTCCGCTTCCTGGGGCGGCGAAAGCCACGGAATGAACGGTGCGCGGCGAGATCGTCCAAATGCGCTTGCCATGCCGCCGTATCTTCGCCGAGAGCAGCGGTTTCAGCCCGCGTTTTCCCAAGCAATAACCTGGGCGGAATGCCGCAGATATCCTCGAATCCGTCGGAGAAATAGGTGAAGCGGCACTGGGCATCCATTTCCCATCGCCAATCCATTGATGCCTCGACAAAGTCTGTCAGGCGCTGGACTTCCGCGTCAACGGCCCGCCTAGCAGCGGCTTCATCCGCCGCCGCCTCCACTTCTTCAGATTTGTACTTGTCGTCTTCCATACAGGTTAAGCCTGTACAACGATTTATCAATACCATAGATTAAGCGAACTCAGGTAATCACCGTGTAAATTAGAATTTATTGATGTAACTAGCGAGACGCAGTAATTGGATAAGTAGTTTAACATGGGTTCGGAAGCAATGGCGACGTGATCACGAACCCGCGAAGCCGTATCGCATGATGGCGCAACTGTTCCCGGACGGTTATATTGACCGTCCAAATCTTATCTGTCGCATTCATCCAATGCGGCGCGTGCGTGGCGTGGCGGGCAAGCAGAGGCAACAATGATACTGGTACAGATAACCGATACCCACATAGATGAACCCGGCACACTGGTTTACGGTCATTTTGATACCGCGCGTGCGCTGGAGAATGCCGTCGCGGCCATCAACGCCATGGATCCCGGCCCCGAACTGGTGCTGCACACCGGCGATATCGCCTCCCACGGCAGTGTTGAACGCTATCAGGCCTTCAAGGCCATTGCCGGTGAATTGGCGGCGCCCGTGGTCCTCATCCCCGGCAACCACGATGACCGGGATGCCCTTCGTCAGGTTTTTGGTGGCACGTCATGGCTGCCCACGGACGGTGAATATTTGCAGTATGTGATCGAAGACCACGCCGTACGGATCATCTGCTGCGACAGCGTCATTGCCGGCGACACACCGGGGGAGATGTGCGCCGCGCGCCTGGCCTGGCTTGATGCCCGCCTGGGCGAGGCACCGGACCGCCCCACCATTGTGGCCTTGCATCATCCGCCGTTTTATTCCGGCATGACGGGCGGCTCGGCCAAGGGTTTGCGCCACGGCGGCCTGGAATTGGACGCTCTTTTGCGCCGCCATCCACAAGTGGTGCGGGTTCTGGCGGGCCATGTGCACCGGCCCATCACGGCGGCTTTTGGCGGCACCATCGCCTTTGCCGGGCCCACCACCTGCTATCCCTTTGGCCTGGATACCGGGCCCGAGCGGTTGTTGAACGTGACCCATGAACCCCCCGCCGTCGCGGTGCATCTTTGGCTGGAGGATGCCACGCCCGCCGGCGCGGACCTGGTCACCCATATTCTGCCGATCGGCGAATGGGCCCCCCCCATGACCCTGCTGAAGGCCGGCGTGAAGGTGCTTGCGGGTTAGATGAATAATCTTTCGCAAATCCCGCTCATTGATCTTGCCCCCCTTGCCGCCGCCGGCCGGTCCGGCGCGGCGGAAATCGCGCCGGCGTTGCGCGGGGCCTTGGAGGAGATTGGCTTCCTGATCATCGTCAATCACGGGGTGCCGCAAGCGTTGATCGATCAGACCTTCGCGCAGGCCAGGCGGTTTCATGCTCAGGACATGGCGGCGAAGCAAGCGGTTTTGATGAATGCCCATAACAACGGCTACATGGCCATGGCCCGTTATGGCGTCCGCACATCGAGGGTCAGCGAAGACGCCTTGCCGGACATGAACGAGTCCTTCTTCATCAAGCGGGAGCGACCGCCCGATGATCCCTTGGCCAGCCGGCGCTTTGGCGGGCCGAACGAATGGCCGGCCGGGCTGCCGGGTTTTCGCGAGCACCTTCTGGCCTATACGGAGGCGGTCGATGCCCTGGGCCGGCGCCTGCTGCCGGCCATCGCACTGGCCCTGGATTTGCCGCCCGATACCTTTGACGCCGCCTTCACCGAAAGCCAGTTTTCCTTCCGCCTGTCCCACTATCCGGCGCAAGTCCCCCCAGCGCAAGACTCCGGCCCGGGGCAATTTGGCTTTGCACCTCACACGGACGCCAACTTCATGACCTTTCTGGCCCAATCAGGCGTGCCGGGGCTGCAAATCCAGATGAGTTCCGGGGTCTGGGAAGACGTGCCGTATGTACCGGGATCCTTCGTGGTGAATACGGGCGACATGCTGCACCGCTGGACCAACGGCCGGTTTAAGTCAACCGCCCACCGAGTCATTCCGCCCCAGGATCGATCTCGGTATGCCATTCCCTATTTCCTGGGACCCCATTTGGATACCCTGATTTCCTGTCTGCCCGGGTGCAGCGGCGATGACAGGCCGCCGCTTTATTCCGACATCGCCTACCTCGACTATATTCATTGGTGGTACGACGCCAATTACAACGCAGCCGATCAAAACGACTTGGCGCCGGGCCAGGATTAACCTGGGGTTAAGGCAAATGTTGGACAGTGAGAACGAGATTTGGGGTAATTCTGACAGGCGAAGCCGGTAGATTATGTCCACGGACAGCACTGCACAATCTGGAACCTTCATGACCTCACTGCGGTCCCGCCTGTCGGCCTGGTGGGAAGGCGAAGAGGGCGGCGATGACGATGCCGCCGCCGGTGGCGGCATTGGCGGGGCGAATTCCAATTCGGACGTGATGGCCGACGGCGCCGGCTGGCCCGCGCCGCGCCTGGCCGCCGCGCAGATGCTGTTTGGCGAGGGCTGCACCTTTCCCGGCAGCAAACGTGCCATTACCCAGCTGATAGAACCCCTGCAATTGAGCCAGGACATGACCGTGGTGGATATTGGCGCCGGCATCGGCACCGCCACGCGGATCATCGCCCAGGAGACCGGCGCAAAAGTCGAGGGGCTGGAGCGGGACCCGGGCCAGGTTGAACTGGCCCGGCACTTCGCCGACCAGGCCGGCCTGGCCGGTCAGGCCATCGTCCTGGAAGGGGCTTTGGGCAATTGTGCCATTGAACCCGACAGCCGGGACGCCATTTTTGGCCGCGAGGCCCTGCTGGGCGAGGCGGACAAGGCCACCGCCTTCATGGATATGTGGACCATGTTAAAACCGGGCGGGCAGATCCTGTTGGCGGACTTCGTTGCCAAAACACCGGCCGGCACCAAGGAAGATGCCGCCTAGTGGGCCAAGTTCGAGAAAATGAAACCGCACATGGCGACCATGGATCAGATCAAACAGAGCCTTTCCGCCACCCACCTTGATGTCCATTTGGCGGATGATATTTCGGATGCTTTTTGCAGCCATATTCTGCGCGGCCTGGCCGGCCTGACGGATACCCTGAAACAAGGCTCTGTCCCGAAAGATCAACGCCCCTGGGTGATGTGGGAAGTGGAGTTGTGGGCCCGGCGGGTGGCTACGTTAAAGGCCGGCAACATCGGCTTCTATCGCTTTCACGCCAGCAAGGCGGCGGAATAGACACAGCCGGCGGGCGCCGCCGGGCACCGTTGACATGACCGGGGCCTCTCTGTATGTTCCGCCGACATTTTTTGCTCCAGACCGGGGCCGCGATGGGATGAGACAATGAAAGTTCGGAATTCTTTGAAATCGGCGAAAAACCGCCACCGCGATTGCCGGGTGATCCGCCGCAAGGGCCGGGTCTATGTGATCAACAAGACCAACCGCCGCTTCAAGGCGCGCCAGGGTTAAACCCCGGGGCTAAATGCTGGCCTGACGGACCCTATCGGTCCTCGACGCCGCGCCCGTGGAGGCGCGGTTTTTCGTTTTTCATTCTATGCCCGTCAATTCTTTGCTATGACTGCCCGGCAATTCTGCTGGAGTTGACATATGTTGATGCCCAAGCCCGAAGGCGAAATTTTGGCCCAGCGCCTTGGCCTGCTGGATGATCTGCGCGCCATCGTGCCGGGCGAGGGCGTGATCGCGGACCTTACCGCCCTGCGCGCCTATGAAAGCGACGGCCTGTCGGCCTATCGCCAGGTTCCCATGGCCGTGGTTTTGCCCGAAAGGGTGGACCAGGTCGCCGCCATCATGCAACTTTGCGACCGCCGCAAGATAAAGGTGGTGCCCCGCGGTGCCGGCACCTCGCTCTCGGGCGGCGCCCTGCCACTCGAGGACGGTATTATTCTGGGCTTGGGCAAGTTCAACAAGATTCTGGAAATCGATTACGAAAACCGCGCCGTGCGCGTACAGCCCGGCGTCACCAATCTGGGCATCAGCCAGGCGGTGGACGGCGAAGGGTTCTATTACGCGCCGGACCCTTCCAGCCAGATCGCCTGCTCCATCGGCGGCAACGTGGCGGAGAACGCCGGCGGCGTGCATTGTCTGAAATACGGCGTCACCACCAACAACCTGCTGGGCCTGGAAATGGTCTTGCTGTCGGGCGAAATTATCCGGCTGGGCGGCAAGCATCTGGACAGCGGCGGCTATGACATCATGGGCCTGTTGACGGGATCCGAGGGTTTGTTGGGCGTGATCACTGAAATTACCGTGCGCATCTTGAAGAAACCCGAAACCGCCCGCGCCCTGCTGATCGGCTTCCCCTCGTCCGAGCAGGCCGGCGATTGCGTCGGCAAGGTGATCGGGGGCGGCATCATTCCGGGCGGCATGGAAATGATGGACCGGGCGGCGATCCATGCCTCGGAAGAATTCTGCCATGCGGGCTACCCCCTGGAGGCGGAGGCCCTGTTGATCGTGGAACTGGACGGCCCGGCCCGGGAGGTCGACCACCTGATCGAACAAGTGGGCCAAATCGCCACCGCCTGCGGTTCCACCTCGCTGCGCATTTCCGAGACCGAGGACGAGCGGACGGCGTTCTGGGCCGGGCGCAAGGCGGCCTTTCCCGCCATTGGCCGCATCAGTCCCGATTACATGTGCATGGACGGCACCATCCCCCGCAACCGTCTGCCGGAAGTCCTCAAACGCATGCGCGAGCTGAGCGAGCACCACGGCCTGCGCGTGGCCAATGTATTTCATGCCGGCGACGGCAATCTGCACCCCCTGATCCTGTTCGATGCCAATGCCGGGGAATTGGAGACGGCGGAAAAATTCGGCGCCGATATCCTGCGTCTTTGTGTCGAGGTGGGCGGCGTGCTGACGGGGGAACACGGCGTTGGCATTGAAAAGCGCGATCTGATGGGGGAGGTCTTCACCGAGGAAGATCTAGCCCAGCAACAACGGGTAAAATGCGCTTTTGACCCCAATGGCCGCTTAAATCCGGGCAAGGTTTTCCCCATCCTGCACCGCTGTGCCGAGTTGGGGCAAATGGTCGTGCACCAGGGCCAGATGCCGTTTCCCAACATCCCGCGCTTCTGATGCCCAAAGATCTAAAGCCGGAAGATTTGCAGCCAGCCGATGCGGCCCAGGTCGCCGAGGTCCTGGCCTGGGCGGCGGCGGGGAAGAAAACCGTCGAACTGGTTGGCGGGGGCAGCAAATCGGCCTTGGGCCGGCCGGTGGAAACCGATTACCGCCTGCATCTGTCCGACCTGGAGGGTGTCAATCTGTATGAGCCCGAAGAGCTTGTCCTGCGGGCCGGCGCGGCCACCTCGCTGGGGCGGATCCAGGCCATGCTGGCGCAGCAAAACCAGCAGCTGGCCTTCGAGCCGCCGGATTTCAGCGATCTGTACGGCCATACGCGGGAGCAGACCATCGGCGGCGTCCTGGCCGCCAATCTGGCCGGGCCCCGCCGCATCAAGGCGGGTGCGGCGCGGGACCATTTTCTTGGTTTTGAGGCGGTTTCCGGCCGGGGCGCGGCGTTCAAATCGGGCGGCCGGGTGGTTAAGAACGTCACCGGCTATGATCTGTGCAAGCTGATGGCCGGCAGCTTCGGCACCCTGGCGGCCTTGACGGAGGTGACGGTCAAGGTTCTGCCCGCGCCGGAGAAAATCCGTACCGTGCTGTTGTTCGGCCAGGATGACCGCGCCGCCATCGCCGCCATGAGCCAGGCCGCCGGTAGCCCGCACGAAGTGTCCGCCCTGGCCCATCTGCCGAAAGCCATCGCGGCCCGCTCGGCCGTGGGCTATATCAACGGCGCCGGCCGGGCGGTCACTGCCGTCCGCGTTGAAGGCCCCGCGCCGTCCGTGATGCACCGCGCCGAGGCCCTGCGGCAGCTATGGGGCGGCAAGGGCGATGTGGAGGAATTGCATGGCCATAATTCAACCACTTTGTGGCGGGAGGTTGGCAATGTGGCATCCTTGCTGCCCGATCCCGAGGCCGTCATCTGGAAACTTTCAGTGACCCCATCCATGGGATCGGAGGTCATGGCGGCCGCTCTGGTGAAGGGTGGCGTGGGCTACTACGACTGGGCCGGCGGTTTGCTCTGGCTTGCACTGCCGGCGGGCAACGATGGCGGTGGGGACGGCGGCGCCAGCCTGGTCCGCGGCAGCTTTGGCGGCGACGGCCATGCCACCTTGATGCACGGCGGGGTGGAGTTGCGGCGCCGGGTCGATGTCTTCCAACCCACGGCGGCGCCCTTGGCGGCGCTGAGCGCCCGCATCAAGGCATCGTTTGATCCCCACGGCATATTGAATCCCGGCCGCATGCACGGGGCGTATTGATCATGCAGACCCATTTCAATCCGGAACAAATGCGCCAGCCCGATGTGGCCGAGGCCGACGGCATCCTGCGCAAATGCGTCCATTGCGGTTTTTGCACCGCGACCTGCCCCACCTATGTGTTATTGGGTGACGAACTGGACAGCCCCCGGGGCCGCATCTCGCTGATCAAGAATATGCTTGAGAGCGGCCAGCCGCCCGACGAACGCACCGTGCGCCACCTGGACCGCTGCCTGACCTGTCTGTCGTGTACCACCACCTGTCCCTCTGGCGTGGATTACATGCACCTGCTGGACCGGGCCCGGGCCCGGATCGAGCGGCAGTATGTCAGGCCCTTGCCGGAACGTCTGCTGCGCTGGCTGCTGGCCCTGGTCCTGCCCCGCCCCGGCCTGTTCCGCCTGGCCTTGGGCGCCGCCCGCCTGGCCCGGCCGTTCGCCGCCCTGGCGCCGGGCCGATTGCGGGGACTGCTGGCCATGGCGCCCGCCAAGCTGCCGGCGGCAAGCGCTCTGGACCAGCCGCAAACACATCCCGCCCAGGGCCGGCGGATAATGCGCGTCGCCCTGCTGGCCGGCTGTGCGCAAAAGGTCCTGGATCCCGCCATCAACGCCGCCACCATCCGCCTGCTGACGCGCCTGGGCTGCGACGTGGTCATTACCAAGGGTGCGGGCTGTTGCGGCGCCCTGACCCACCACATGGGCCAGGAGGATACGGCCAAGGCCTCAATCCGCGCCAACGTGGCGGCCTGGACGGCCGAGCTGGAGGCGGGCGGCCTGGACGCTGTAGTGATCAATGCGTCGGGTTGCGGCACCACGGTGAAAGACTATGGCCATATCCTGGCCGACGATCCGGCCTGGGCCGAAGCGGCCAAGCGCATATCCGAACTGGCCCTGGACATCACCGAATTACTGCAACGCCTGGAACTGCCCGCCTCCACGCTGCGCGCGTCCATACGGGCCCAGCCGTTGAAGGTCGCCTATCACGCCGCCTGTTCATTGCAGCATGGCCAGAAGGTCGTGGCGCCGCCGAAGCAATTGCTAGCACGGGCCGGCTTCCAGGTTCTGGACGTGCCTGAGGGCCACCTTTGCTGCGGCTCCGCCGGGACCTATAATCTGTTACAGCCCGAACTGGCCAGCCGTCTGCGCGACCGCAAGGTGGGCCATATCGAAAGCTTGTCTCCCGACGTTGTCGCCGCCGGCAACATTGGCTGCATGGTGCAACTGCGCGGGGGCTTGGACGTCCCCGTCGTCCACACCGTGGAACTTTTGGATTGGGCCACGGGCGGCCCGAAACCCGCCGGGCTTTAATCCAGACGCTCGACAGGGAACATCCGCTCCGGCGCGGTGATCTGGTCGCGGCCGGCGACCATTGCCAGCTCGTCCAGACCCAGATCGATGCTGGCCTTGATCAAACCGTGCAGGGCGGCCGACGCCCAGGCCAAGGCGGCGGCGATATTGTTGTGATTGAGATAATGGCCCAGCAGTATGGCCGCGAAGGCATCGCCCGTGCCTTTCGGCACCAAGGTGGGGTCGGCCTCGAACGGTACCCGGACCAGATGAATATGTTCCGGGCCCACGGCGATATTGCACAGCCAGCCATCGCTCTGCGCGGCCGAGGTGCAGACCACCATGTCGGGGCCCATCCGGCGCAAGGCCCGGGCGGCGGCCACCGCGCCGTCCAGGTCCACGATCTCCCGCCCGGTCAGCCAGGCCAGCTCGAACCGGTTCGGCGTCACCAGATCGGCCCGGGGCACAAGGCGGTCGCGCATTGCCGCCGCCAGTTCCTCCGCCACATATAACTGCCCCCCTTCGCCAAACGCCGCGTCGCCCAGAACAGGATCACACAGCACCAGACCCTCGACCGCGTCCATTGCCCGCAAGGCCACATCGACACTGCCCGCCTGGCCCAGATAGCCCGTATGCAGGGCGCCACAGCCGGCCAGAATATCCCGCGCCATCAGCCCGTCCAGTAATTGGTTCTGCAGCCCCACCGCCACGGGCCCGCCGCCATGGCCGCCATGGCCGGGATGGTTGGAAAACAGCACCGTCGGCAGATGCCACCCCTCGTGCCCCATGGCCTGCCACGCCGGCCCCGAGGCCTGGCCGCCCACATGGCCGTGGACCACATGCGATGTAAGGCTGAGAATGTTGGCCATGGCCATAGGCCTTTCCCGGTGAAACACAAACCGCTGCAACAAAATGAACAGCCGGCGCCAATGGACGTGAGATAGCCGTCTTTTGGCCCGCGAGGCAATGGGGGAGACAGGAAAAGGGG
>JAYGEA010000350.1:0-16645 GCA_046582635.1 Alphaproteobacteria bacterium | reverse complement strand
ATAGCCAACCGCGACGCCGTTGCCGAACTCCACCACCTTGATGCCTGCAAGCGCACCCATGACGAACCTATCCTCCAACTGCTTTTTTCTTACTATGAGCCACAGGCACGCCGGCTTGGCAAGTCCCGGCCATTGGTTGATGTTATCCCGGCTGGTATGCTCCGCCGCAACGCCAATGAAAAATATCGCCGAGGAACCCCATGAGTATTTCCGCCATTCTGATCGCCAATCGTGGCGAGATCGCCATCCGTATCGCCCGCGCCGCCGCTGATCTGGGTTTGCGAACCGTCGCGGTCTATTCCGAGGACGATGCCGAGAGCCTGCATTTAAAGGCGGCGGATGCGGCCCATGCCCTGGTGGGCAGCGGCCCGGCGGCCTATCTGGACATGGCGGCGATCATCGCCGCCGCCCAGGCCGCGGATTGCGATGCCATCCATCCGGGCTATGGCTTTCTAGCGGAGCGGGGCGATTTCGCCAGAGCATGCGGCGCGGCGGGTTTGATCTTCATTGGACCCGGCGTGGCGCATCTGGAGCTGTTTGGCGACAAGGCCAAGGCCCGCGCGGCGGCGGCGGCGGCGGATGTGCCGGTCATCAAGGGCTTGGATCACGCCGTGACACTGGCCGAGGCAGCCGCTTTCTTTGACCAGCTGGGTCCAGGCGGCGCCATGATCATCAAGGCCATCGCGGGCGGCGGCGGCCGGGGCACCCGCGCCGTGCTGGCCGCCGACGAGATCGCGGGCGCCTACGACCGCTGCCGTTCCGAAGCCGGGGCGGCATTTGGCCGCGACGAAGTCTATGTGGAACAATTCATCACCCGCGCCCGCCATGTGGAGGTGCAAATTCTGGGCGATCACACCGGCGCGGTGACGCATCTGGGAGAGCGGGAATGCAGTATCCAGCGCCGCTACCAGAAAATTGTCGAGATCGCGCCGGCGCCCAGTCTGGATGCCGCCCTGCGCCGGCGGATTATCGCGGCGGCGGTCCGCTTTGCCGAACGGGTGGAATACAGCAATCTCGGCACTTTTGAATTTCTGCTCGATACCGACAACAATTCCACCGGTGACAAATCCTTTGTCTTTATCGAGGCCAACGCCCGCCTGCAGGTGGAACATACGGTGACCGAGGCGGTGACCGGGGTGGATATCGTGCAAAGCCAGATCCGTCTGGCCGGCGGCGCCACCCTGGCGGAACTGGGCTTGGATGATCCCGCCATCGCCCAGCCGCGCGGCCACGCCATCCAGCTCCGCGTTAATATGGAGACCATTGGCACGGACGGCACCGTCCGCCCCGGCGGCGGCACCTTGGCGGTATACGAGGCGCCCAGCGGACCCGGTGTGCGCACGGATGGCTTTGGCTATGCGGGCTATGCCACGTCCTCCGCCTTTGATTCACTGCTGGCCAAGGTTATCTGCCATGCACCGGGCGCCAATTTCGCCGATGCCATTGCCCGGGCCCAACGCGCATTGAGCGAATTTCGCCTGGAAGGCGTGACCGTCAACATTGCCTTTCTGCAGAACATATTGGGCCACGAGGACTTTGCCGGCGGCACGGTTCATACCCGCTGGGTTGAAGAAAACCTGGCCACCTTGGCGGCGGTCAATGACAGCCCGCGGCAGCGCTTCGTCACGCCGGCATCAGGGCAGGGCGGCGATGGTTTTGCCGGCGCCCGCCTCGACAGTTGCGACCCCCTGGCGCTGTTTGCCCATGACGCGGATATCAAGGCCGCCCAGGCGGCCACCGGGACAGTGGCGGAAGATATTCCCCTCACGGGGCCGGACGGCTCCCTTGGCATGATCGCGCCCATTCAGGGCACCATTGTTTCCATCGACGTGGGCCTGGGCGACGAGGTGCGCCAAGGCCAGCAGATCGCCGTGGTCGAGGCCATGAAGATGGAGCATATCATCACCGCCTCCCACGGCGGCATCGTGCGGGAAATTACCATGCGCACGGGCGATGTGGTGCGGGAAGGTTATCCCATCGCCTTTGTTGAAGAGGCGGAGATTGCAGGCGGCGAAGCCATTGCCGGCGCCGACAGGGAATTGGACCTGGACCACATCCGCGATGATCTCCAGGAATCCATCGACCGCCACGCCTTCACCCTGGACGAAAACCGGCCCCAGGCCGTAGCCAAACACAAGGCGCGGGGCTATCGCATGGTGCGCGAAAGCATCGCGCAACTGGTTGATGAAGGCTCGTTTCAGGAATACTGGCCCCTGATCGTGGCCCAACAGCACCAGCGTCACGACATGGACGCTCTGCGAAAAAACACCCCCGGCGATGGCGTGGTGGCCGGTACCGCCGCCATCAATGGCGAATATTTTCACGATGAAAAATCCCGCGCCGTGGTGGTGGCATATGACTACACCGTGTTGGCGGGCACCCAGGGCCGGAAGAACCATTACAAACAGGACCGCATGTTTGAATTGGCCCAGCGCTTCAAAATGCCCTTGATATTGTTTGCCGAGGGCGGCGGCGGCCGGCCGGGCGATGACAATATCGGCCTCCGCGTGGCCTTCGATACCCCTACCTTTACGACGTTTTCGCAGTTGAGCGGCCTGGTGCCCATGGTGGGCATCAACAACGGCCGTTGTTTCGCCGGCAATACGGCCCTGCTGGCCTGTTGCGACGTGATCATCGCCACGGAAAGCTCCACCATCGCCATGGGCGGCCCGGCCATGATCGAGGGTGGCGGCCTGGGCATCTACACCCCCGAGGAAGTCGGCCCCATGAGCTTTCAGGTGCCCAACGGCGTGGTCGATATTCTGGTCAAGGATCAAGGGGAGGCGGTGGATGTGGCGAAGAAGTATCTCTCCTACTTCCAAGGTACCATCGATGAATGGGAGGCCGCCGACCAACGTCAACTGCGCCATGTGGTGCCGGAAAACCGCGTCCGCCTGTATGACATGCGCGAAGTCATCCACACCCTGGCCGACATTGGATCGGTGCTGGAGATCCGCGAGAAATTCGGCATCGGCCTGATCACCGCCTTCATCCGGATCGAGGGTAAACCCATGGGCCTGATCGCCAACAATCCCCATCATCTAGCGGGCGCCATCGATTCCGATGCCGCCGACAAGGGGGCGAGGTTCCTGCAATTGTGCGATGCCTTCGATATTCCCATACTGAGCCTGATGGACTGCCCCGGCATTATGGTCGGCCCGGATGCGGAGCGCACGGCCCTGGTGCGCCATTCCACCCGCATGTTTAACACCGGAGCCAATCTGACCACGCCCCTGTTCGGCGTCATCGTGCGCAAGGCCTATGGCCTGGGCGTCCAGGCTATGTGCGGTGCCTCCGCCCTGGTGGGTTTCTTCACGGTGGCCTGGCCCACGGCCGAGTTCGCCGGCATGAATATCGAAGGCGCGGTGAAGCTGGGCCATCGCAAGGAACTGGCGGCAATCGAGGACGCGGACGATCGCCTGGCCGAATTCGATAGCCGGGTGGAACAGGCCTATGAAACCGCCCGCGCCGTCAACGCCGGCACAGGCGGCGGCCTGGACGATGTCATCGACCCGGCCGAAACCCGTACCTGGATCGCCAACAGCCTGCGCCGCCTGCCGCCGGTGCCGCCGCGCGAGGGCAAAAAATATCCCTATATTGACACCTGGTAAGCCGGCCATGTGGTATAGCTTCGGTTAAGTGATGGCATTACGATAGGTTTTTTTTTACCATGCAGAAATTCACCGATTCAACGGCGCTTCTGGCGGACGGCCCGGCCCTGGCCGACCGCATGGCCCGGGACGGCTATCTTTTTATCCGTGGATTGATGCCGAAAGACGCGGTCGGCAATGTGGGCCGGCAATTCCTTGAGGTGGCGGCGGAGGGCGGCTGGTTGCGGCCCGGCCAACCCATGGCGGCGCGCATCGCCAACCCCGACGCCGTCTGCGCCGATCCCGAGCCGGCCTTCCTGGATGTCTTCCGCCGCTTCTACTGCCGCGAGGATACCCACGCCCTGAAACATCATCCGGCCATCGTTGGCTTGTTCGAGCGGATGTTCGGGGCGGAGGTCCTGGTCCATCCCCTGTTCGTGGCGCGCAATATCTTTCCCCAGAGGGAGGCCCTGACCACCCGCCCGCATCAGGATTTCATCCATATCCAGGGCACGCCGGAGACCATGACAGTCTGGCTGCCTTTACAGGATTGCCCGCTGGAGATGGGCGGCCTGGCCGTGGCAGAAGGATCCCACCGGCAGGGGGTGCACGAATTCACCGTCGCATCCGGCGCGGGCGGCGTGGAAGTGACGGAGCCGTTCGAGGGTGCTTGGCGCTGTGGAGATTTTGAATTGGGCGATGCTCTGATCTTTCATTCCATGACCGTGCACAAGGGCCTGGACAACAAGACCGACCGCCTGCGCCATTCCATCGATGCCCGCTATCAACGTGCCGACGCTCCCATCTCCGCCGTCTCCATGGCGGCCTATTCCGGCTGTGGCGATTGGGAGGAGATTTATGCCGATTGGCAAAAGGACGATCTGAAATTCTATTGGCGGGCCCAGAACCCCGACGTCCAAGATTTCGATTATCAATATTATGATCACCGAGACGCCATTGCCTTCGCCATGGCGGAACAGGGTGATGGGACGGCGCGCGCCGCCCTGCTGCGCATTGTTCAGCGCGACCCCAGGGAAGAAAAACGCGACTGCGCCACCGCCGCTCTGGCCCTGTTGGACGCTTAGGCGGTCCGCTCGAAACCATTCGTGTAGGGTCAGTTTGCCACCAGTTAAGATTTCGAACGTCATCAGAAAAGTTCATTGTCATTCCCGGACGCAGCGTAGCGGAGATCCGGGAATCCAGAGCCGGAATTTTTTTCAGTTGCCCTGGATTACCGGGTCAAGCCCAGCAATGACATCTATGAAGCATCGTATGAGATCTTTTCTCAGACTCTAAGGCTCAACCTCAAGCACGTGGCCGGCATCGAACAGGTCCTGGATCTCCGCTTCCGACAGGCCGGCGGTGGCGAGGACTTGGCGGCTGTGCTGGCCGATGGCGGGCGGGTCGTCGCGCACGGAGAAACTGCGCCCATCCATTTCCAACGGCAGGCGCGGCGTTTTGGCCGTGGCGCCGCCGGGAATTTTCATCACCCGCATCTGGCCGTCCTTGTTCAGATGCGGGTCGTCCAGAAGGTCTTCGGGTTTGTTGACCGGCCCGAATGCCAACTGCGCTTCGTCGCATTTGGCCAGCAATTGTTCCGTAGAAAGCGCCTTGCAGGTTTCCCCCACGGTGCCGACCAGCCAGCCCCGCTGATCCACCCGGCCGCCGTTGCTGCTTAGCCGCTCGTCGTCAAACAGATCCTGCCGTTGGAAGACGTCGCAGAAACGTTTCCATTGGGTGTCCGTCACCACGCCGATGAAAATCTGTTTGCCTTCGTCACTTTCAAAGGTGTCGTAGATGCCCCAGGCCCGTTTCGGTACGGACATGGGCACCAGGGGCTGGCCGTCGATACCGTGTTGCACAATATGCTGGCCCACGGCGAACACCGCCGTCTCGAACAGCGCCGCCTTGACCAATTGGCCCCGGCCCGTGCTCTCCCGCTCGCGCAGGGCGGCCAGCACGCCGATCACGCCGGTCATGCCACCCATGATATCCACGATCGAGGCGCCGGCGCGCAAGGGCTGGCCCGGCGGGCCTGTCATATAGGCCAGGCCGCTCATCATCTGCACAATCTCGTCCAGGGCGCGCCGTTCCTCGTAGGGGCCGGACAAAAACCCCTTGAGCTGCAGGTAAATTAAACCGGGGTTGAGGGCGCTTAGATCCTCATGGCCCAAACCGAGTCGGTCCATGGTGCCGAGCGCGAAATTCTCCAGCAAGACGTCCGAGCGGCGCACCAGGGCCTCGACCGCCGGCCGGGTGCCCGGCGCCTTCAGGTCGATGGCCAGGCTTTGTTTGTTGCGGCAGAACAGGGGAAAGAAACTGATGCCCACGCCTTGCAAATGCCGCGTGCGGTCGCCGTCGGGCACCGGTTCGATCTTGGTCACACTGGCGCCCAGATCAGCCAGGATCATGCCCGCGGAGGGCCCCATGACGGCGTGGCTGAATTCCAGAACCTTGATGCCGGCGAGGGGAAGTTTTTCCGGCTCAGCCATATTCTGCCTCGTTTATCATCCGCGGTTCCCTGTCATCGAATTTTTATGGAGATCCAGAATAGCGCCAAATCCAGCCGTTTGCCCGGAACTTCTCTAAGCCAGGCGGAAGCCCGCATAATCCGCCGCCGCGACGCCATCGCATTTTTCCACATAGATGGGGAAGCCACCGATATAGGGCATGAAAACCCGCGGCCGGCCCGGAATGCTGCCACCCAGATACCATGACGAACAGGTCGAGCGCAGGGACTTGGCGGCGGCTTCATTGACATGTTCAACCCAGGCATCCTCGTCCGCCAATTTCGCTTCGATCATGGTCTGCCCATGCTCCCGCATATGGCCCATGCAGTCGATAATCCAATCCACGTGCTGTTCTATGGTCTGGATCATGGAGGCCAGAACCGAGGGGCTGCCCGGTCCGGTGATCATGAACATATTGGGGAACCCGGCGGTGCACAGCCCCAAAAAGGTGCGCGGTCCGGCTTCCCATTTCCCCTTCAGGGGCAGGCCGTCCCGGCCGCGAATATCGATTCGGGTGAACGACCCGGTCATGGCGTCAAACCCGGTGGCGAAGACCGCCGCGTCGAAGTCATGGGCCGCGCCCGCCACCGTCAGGCCGGAGGCGGTGAAGCCGTCAATGGCATCTTCGCTGACATCGACCAGGGTGACATTGTCCCGATTGAAGGTTTCGAAATAACCGCTGTCCACGCACAGGCGCTTGCAGCCGATTATGGTCTGGGGTGCCAGCAGATCGGCCAATGCGGGGTCGGTAACTTTCTCGTGAATTTTGGCCCGCACGAAGGCGGCGGCGGTCGCATTTGCCGTCTCGTCCACCAGCAGGTCGTCGAAGGCGCCCAGGAAGGACAGGCCGCCGCGGGTCCAGTATTCCTCGTAAATGCCCTCCCGCTCCACCTCATCCACGGAATGGGCCGAGAATTCATTGCTGAGAAAATAAACCCCCGTCTGCCGCGCCTTGGCCTTGGCCCGCAGGCCGGCGTAATCCGCTTTGATGGCGCGCACCTCGTCCGGTTCCAGGGGCGCATTCCAGGCGGGAATGGCGAAATTGGGCGTGCGCTGAAAGACGGTCAGATATGCCGCCTGCTCCGCCAAGACCGGGATGGACTGAATTGCCGACGAACCAGTGCCGATGACGGCGACCCGCCGGCCGGTGAAATCCACCCCCTCGTGCGGCCATTCGCCGGTGTGATATACGGCGCCCTGAAAATCATCCAGACCAGGGAATTTCGGCTTGTTGGTGGTCGACAGACAGCCCAATGCCATGACGCAGTAACGTGCCGTGACAACGTCACCGTCGCCGAGCTCCAGGCGCCAGAAATCCCCGCCTTCATCATAGACCGCCCTCCCGACCGTTGTGTTCAGCTGGATATCGCGATGCAGATCAAATCGCTCGGCCACATGTTCGGCGTAGTCCAGGATTTCCGGCTGGGTGGCGTATTTTTCCGACCATTCCCATTCCTGCTGCAGTTCTTCGGAAAACTGATAGGAATACTGCATGCTCTCCACATCGCACCGGGCGCCTGGATAGCGGTTCCAATACCAGGTGCCGCCGATCCCGGCGCCGGCCTCGTACACCCGCACGCGATAGCCTTCACCGCGCAAACGGTGCAACATGTACAGCCCGGCAAAACCGGCGCCGACGACGACGGCGTCGAAGTCTGTTGTAGACGTCAATTCACGTTCCTCTCGAATTTTGTTCTAATCTAAACGCTGCGTGACGCCCTGACCAGATAGCTTGAAGCATTCACGTCCATCATTGCGTGCCGCATTCGACCATGATTGAATATTGCCATGGCCGAACGGACCGCGACATATGAGCGTCTGGTAACGATCACAATCGTCTTGGTGATCGCCGTGCTAAGCGTTTATCAGCTGCGGCGCACGGGGGCGTTAATCGAAGCGATTGATGCTTCGAACGCGCGGGCGAATATTCTTGCCGGCGACGTCGCCGAACTGCATCATCGCCTGGATATCAACAACGAAAATTTAAGTGCCTTGCGCCGGGACATCGAATTGGCCCTTCGCCCCGGCGCGGAAGCGGATGTGGAGCCTTCCGATGTCCTGGGCGTTGCCGGCATTCCCGTCGATGAATGGTATTTCACCTTGCGGGTGAAGGCGCAAACATATCTGTTTCCCCGTAACGCGGACGCCGCCCGGCAGCTTCGCGACATGGGGTTCAAGGCGCACCGGTTAACGCCATATCTCACGGGCTACAAACTCGACTGATCTACCGCCCCTCCTGCAACAGCAGGTTCCAGCAGGACTCGGTCAGATCCTCATTCGCGCGCTGGAGCAGGCATTCCTCGACCGACGGCGTGATCACGCTATAGGCAATCAAGAAAATCAGCCCAACGCCCATAAGGGTCATGAGCACGAAGAAATTGATCTTTGTCGGGTCCCATTTCATGCCTTGGTATCCCATGGCTGCTGACAACGCGGCGAAAAATTGCGTGCCTATCATACCCCAAGGCTGCCTGTGGTGGTGTCGAGAATCCGGAGCCGCTGCATTCTGGTCCGCGTTAGTTGCGTTTAGATTGCGCATGACCCGAATGCGTTGCACAATGCCCAATATTGCAGAGAGTAGGTTATGACGATACCAAGAGCGTATCATCGGTCATGAAAGTTTCATACATTGCCGCCACTGTTGTTGCCCTTGGCTTATGGGCCGGCATTCCAGTGCAGGTTTGGGCGGGTAAATTCGAAGACGGCGTGCGCGCCTACAATGCCAGGGACTATGCGACTGCCATGCGTCTTTTTCGAGGCGAGGCCGTCAAGGGCCTGCCTCAAGCGCAATTTAATCTAGGCTTAATCCATGCCATGGGATTGGGAACGAAAAAAGACCCCGTGAAGGCGGCACGTTGGATCAAGCAGGCTGCGGCCCAAGGCCATATCAAAGCCCAATACCGTCTCGCCGCCGCCTATGCGTTTGGACGGGGCGTGGCGCAGGACAGTGGTGAAGCCGTCAAATGGTTTCGACTTGCGGCGGGGAAGGGTCACGGGCCTTCACAATATGCCATGGCGATGTTCTACAAAAACGGCCGTGGCGTTGGCCAGGACCAGAACGCCTCGGCGCATTGGTTCCGTTTTGCGGCGGAGAACAATCATCCCGCCAGCCAGCAATATCTCGGCAGTTTCCATATGTCGGGCAAGGTGGTCGCGAAAGATATCATCGTGGGGCTGAAGTGGTTGACCATTGCGGCCGAGAACGGCGACGCCAGTGGGATCGATTACAGGGACAAGATCAAACCACACTTCACCGCCGCTGAGATTGCCGAGGCAGAGACGCTGGCGCGGGCCTGGTTGGCGCGTCGCGGAGGGAAGTAATGGCAATCTTATGCATCGGCGACGTTCGCGCGACCCGTCTTTGTGCTGTTGCGTTGCTCCATTTTTGCACGAGTCAGGGTCTGATGTGGCCTGCCGGTGCTCAGACCATTTCGGATGGCGCCAAAGCCTATCGTGAAGGCAATTATTCATCCGCCTTGAAGATTTTTAAACAACATGCCGAACGTGGCGATGCTGGTGCTCAGAGTAGCCTTGCAGGCTTGTATTGGATCGGCCGCGGCGTACAGCAAGACGACGCCGAAGCTTTCAAATGGTACGGCCGGTCGGCGCGACAAGGCTATGCCACGGCACAATATTTGCTTGGACGATTATATGGTTGGGGTCGAGGGACGCCACGGGACGATGCGGCGGCTCTGGAATGGTTACGCAAGGCTGCTCAACAAGGCCACGCAGGGGCCCAGTTTGACCTGGGCGTTTCATATCACAGAAGTAACGGTGCTGCTCCAGACTATGGGAAAGCGATGAAATGGTACCGCTTGGCCGCCGCGCAGGGCAAGTCATCGGCTCAATTTAATATCGGTATCTTGTACAAACAGGGCTTGGGCGTTGGCGTGGACAATGTCGAAGGGGCGAAATGGTATCTGTTGGCCGCAAAAAATGGGAACTCAAGCGGACAGCAAATGATCGGCTATGCATACGCGGAAGGCGACGGCGTGCCGCGCGACATGGCTGCATCGGCTCGCTGGCACCGAGTCGCGGCGGAACAGGGTGTCAGCGGCGCCCAGTTAAGTCTTAGTGGGAAATACTTTCGCGGTCACGGCGTGGCTATCGACTATATCATCGCCCTGAAATGGATTAGTATTTCTGCTGCGGGTGGCAACAAAGATGCCGTGAAAATCAAGAGTATGATGACGAAGGACATGGCTCCGGCTGATATCGCCGAAGGTGCGACGCTGGCGCATGCTTGGCTGGATCGCCAAAAGCGCAGGAAATAGACGGGAAAATTGAACGTTTTCTTTGCCTTGTTAGGGGCGGAGCGGAATTGAACCGTCAAACCCGGCACGCAGAGGCAGGTCGGCTGCCCGTTGGTAGGTCTAGCGCGCCGATTCAATCCCTTGAGTGAGACATGCGCCCGCTGACCCATGCGACCCTGTTTCCAGACTCGGCCCAGCCGAACCTTGGCGTGTGCGGGGAAAACCGGCTGCGCAAACTGGCGCCCAACTTTGGCAAAAAGCAATCCAGCCTGGAAACCAGGCCCCGATCCAGGCTAAACTTCCAAGCTGCGTTAATATCCGGCACGAATGGACTTTTTGGAAGATTTTGTTGGCGATTTTGGATTGAGAGACAATGACAACTACTCCCCGTGCGATTGACGGCGTCTGCGCCTGGCAAGGCCGGGCCATGGAAAACGATCCCCGTTGGCGCTTTACCTTGAGTCGCGACAACATCGCGGAAATTCATGGCGCCCTGGCCGCTGTGCGGCAACAGGGACTGGCTTGGGACCAAATGACAAAAGCCGATTTCCCCCTGCCCGGCACCGCCGGTTTGCTGGCGGAAATGGCCGAGGAATTGGAGAACGGCAGCGGTCTGGCCAATTTATCCGGTCTGCCCGTGACCGAATTTAATGACCAGAATGGCGGCGGCTTGCGCCACGTCTGGTACGGCATCGGCCTAAATCTCGGTGCGCCGGTCTTCCAAGACTGCAATGCCCTGTTGATGCGGGACATCCAGGACGAGGACCGGGACACCGATGCGCTGCAAGGCCACGAATTGACGGCGCGGGACGGCAGCCGGTTCCATTCATCCAAGGCGCGCACCCTGTCCAACAGCCTGTTGCGCTTTCACACCGACCGCACGGACGTGGTCGGCCTGCTCTGCGTGCGCCAGGCCAAATCAGGCGGTGTCAGCCGCATCGCCTCCTCCGCCACGGTGCATAACGCCATGTTGCAACGGCGTCCCGATCTGGCGGCCCTGTTGTATGAACCCCTGCACCGGGCCCGCCTGGGCGAAGAACGCGGCGGCGAATTGTTGAGTTATGCCCTGCCGGTATTCGGCCAGGTCGAGGGCCGTTTTACCTCGCACTATTCCCGCACCTATGTGGAGGCGGCCCAGGAAATGCTCAATGTGCCCCGCATGGACGCAGCCCATTGGGACGCGCTTGATCAGCTGCATGATCTGGCCGAGGAGCATTGCATGGAGATGACCATGCGGCCAGGCGATATGCAGTTCATCAACAACCATGTGATCTACCACGCCCGCACGGCGTATGAAGATCACAATAACGATCACAATGACGATCAGGGCGGCGCCGGCATCGATCAGCGCCGCCTGCTGCATCGTTTGTGGCTGGCCATGCCCAACAGCCGGGCCCTGCCCGAGGATCACGAAGTGCTGTGGCGCAATGTGGCGGCGGGCACCGTGCGGGGCGGCATCGCGCAAATTTAACCTGGGAGATCATCATGGCCGCGAACATGGGGCACACCGCCCCCGACGACGATTGGCTTGGCAAGCTTGACGAGGCGATATTGGAGCCGGACCTGGCCATTATCGACCCGCATCATCATTTGTGGCTGCGCAACGGCTATACCTACCTGATGCCGGAACTGGCGATGGATCTCGCCAGCGGTCACAATATCGTTGCCACCGTGTTCGCCGAATGCCATTCCATGTACCGCCAGACCGGCCCGGAAGCCGAACGTTCACTGGGCGAGACGGAATTCGTGCGCGGCCAGGCCGCCATGAGCGCCGGCGGCCAATTCGGCGCCACCCGGGCCTGCGAGGTTATGTTCGGCAATGTGGACATGACCCTGGGCGGGGGTGTGAAAGCCCTGCTGGAGAGCCATGTGGAGGCCTCCGCCGGGCGTTTTCACGGCGTGCGCTATTCTGCCGGCTGGGACCAACACGAGGCCATCAATAACGTCGTCCCGGCACCGAAGATGCTGGTGGACAGCCGGGTCATGGCGGCCGCCAGGGTGCTGGCGGGGATGAACCTGTCGTTGGATACCTGGGCTTATCATCCGCAACTGGACGACGTCGGCGAACTGGCGGATGCGATACCGGATTTGCGCATTATCCTGAACCACGTGGGCACCCCGATTCTGGGCGGGCCCTATCGGGGCCGGGGCGAGGAAGTCTTTGCCGACTGGCGGGCGCGCATCAAGCGCCTTGGCGAACGGCCGAATATTTACGTCAAACTCGGCGCCCTGCCGATCCGCATGCCGGGTTTCGATGGCGACCGCAGCCTGCCGCCCGGCTCCGAGGAGGTTGCCGCCGCCTGGAAGCCCTGGATCGAAACCTGCATCGAGGCCTTCGGGCCGTCGCGATCCATGTTCGAGTCGAACTTTCCCGTGCAGAAGCGTTGGTGCAGCTATCAGGTCTGCTGGAATGCCTTCAAGCGCCTGGCCGCCGCCGCCTCGCCCTCGGAAAAACAGCATTTATTCACGGTTGCCGCCGCCACCGCCTACAACATGAAAGTCTGAAGCGCCCTATCATCAGAGCCGCGCCAGACGGCTCTGGATTGCCGGATCAAGTCCGGCAATGACGACGAGCGAACGCTGTCATGCCCGGACTTGATCCGGGTATCCAGGGCCATCGCGCGATCAACCGACATTTCGTCCAGTCGAAACTTTACCAGCTGCCGGTGTTTTCCATCGATGCCCAGGGTTCCTGGGGCGGCAGGGGGTCGCCGGTGTGCAGCAGCTCGATAGAGATGTTGTCCGGCGTGCGGATGAAGGCCATGTAGCCGTCCCGGGGCGGCCGGTTGATGGTGATGCCCGCGTCCATCAGGTCCTGGCAGGTCTTGTAGATATCCTCGACCTGGAAGGCCAGATGGCCGAAATTCCGCCCGCCGTCATAGGCCTCTGGATCCCAGTTGTAGGTTAGCTCCACCACCGGCGCCCGGGTCTCGCGCGCCGCATCCTCGTCACCGGAGGCGGCAAGGAAGATATTGGTAAAGCGGCCCTTTTCGCTTTCCATGCGGCGCACCTCGACCATGCCCAGCAGGTCGCAAAAAAAGTGCAGCGTGGCGTCGAGGTTGGTCACCCGTATCATAGTGTGAAGATATCTCATGCGTCGTTCCGCTTCCCTGTCTATAATGCCCAATTGAGAATAACATGTCCCAGTTACTGGCATTGTCCCCAATTGCCAGCTCCGATGCAATCATTCCCCGTACGATTGAGAGGAATACGTCCATGGACGGCACCATCACATCCGATACCACCTCCGCCCAAGCTGCCGCTCTCAGCGGTATCAAGGTCATCGATCTGACCCAGTTCGAGGCGGGACCCTCCTGCACCGAGGCCCTGGCCTGGATGGGTGCCGACGTGGTCAAGGTGGAGGAACCCAAGCAGGGAGATCCCGGCCGCTGGAGCGGTACGGACAAGCCGGGCGTGGACGCCAACTATTTTCTGTATTTCAATCTGAACAAACGCAGCGTGACCTGTAATCTGAAATCCGACGAAGGCAAGGCGCTGTTGGTGAAGCTGATCGAGGGCGCCGACGTGGTGATAGAGAACATGGCTCCGGGCACCTTCGCCAGGCTGGGGTTCGACTACGAACGGCTGAGCCAGATCAATCCCCGGATCATATTTGCCCAGATCAAGGGCTTCGCGCCCGACAGCCCACATGCCGATTACCTTGCCTTTGACATGATCGCCCAGGCCACGGGCGGCACCATGGCGGTGAATGGCGAGCCGGGGCGCCCGCCGGTGCGGCCAGGCCCGACCATTGGCGATACGGGAACGGGCATGTTATGCGCCATGGGTATCCTGGGCGCCTTGTTTCAGCGCACCACCACCGGGCGCGGCCAGCATATTCAGATCGCCATGCGCGATGCCATGCTGAACTATTGCCGCACGCCCATGTCCAAACAGGTGCCGTTCGAGGAAGCCGTGCCCAGGGGAGGCAACGAGATCGTCGGCTCCACGCCGGGCGGGCTGTACCCGTGCAAGCCGGGCGGGCCGGACGATTATTGCTATATCTTCGCCTCCCGCGCCAACGAGGAACATTGGCGCCGCCTGGCCCGCATTATCGGGCGCGAGGACATGATCGACGATCCCGACTTGCAGACCCCCTTGGCCCGGTACGAGGCCAAGGGGGTCGTCAATGGGGCGATTTCGGATTGGACCATGCAGCATACCAAGGACGAGGTGATGGCGGCGGTGGCCGGCGCGGGCGTGCCCTGCGGCGCGGTCTTCAACACCTTGGAATTGATGCATGACCCGGATCTGCATGCCCGCGGCATCATGAACAAAATCGATCATCCCCAGCGCGGTGAGGTCATTGTCACCGGCTGGCCCTTGCGCATGTCCGACAGCCATGTGCCGGTGCAATCATCGCCCCTGCTGGGCGCCGACAATGAAGCGATATATGGCGATTGGCTTGGATATTCCGCCGATGAGGTGCGGGATATGCGGGAACGTCAGGTTATTTAAAAAAGCAATCAATCGAGCAAAAACACAGGAGTCGAGACATGGGTAAGGTTACGGGCGCGCAGTTGATGGCGCGCAGTCTGAAGCAACAGGGCGTGGAGCATATGTTCGGGATCGTCGGTTTCCCGGTGCAGCCCATCGCCGCCGCCGCGCAAGAGGTCGGCATCAAGTATATGGGCATGCGGAACGAGCAATCCGCTTCATATGCCGCCCAGGCCGTCGGCTATATGACCGGGCGGCCCGGCGCCTGCCTGACCGTCTCGGGACCCGGCGTGGTGCATGGCCTGGCGGGCCTGGCCAACGCGCAGCAGAACTGCTGGCCCATGATCATGATCGGCGGCGCCTCGCCCACTTATCAAAACGGCATGGGCGGTTTCCAGGAGGAACGCCAGGTGCAGATCGCCTCGCCGTTCTGCAAATACGCCCATGCGGTGGAACACGTGCACCGCGTCCCCTTTTATGTGGAGCAGGCCGTCCGCCATTCCATCTACGGCCGGCCGGGTGCCGCCTATCTGGACATGCCCGACGACATCATCGGCGGCGAGGTAGACGAGGACGATGTCCAGATGATGGCCACGATCCCCGAGCCGCCGCGCATGCAGGCCCTGCCGGAAAACATCGAAGCCGCCCTGGATGCCATGGAATCCGCCGAACGGCCCCTGGTCATCATCGGCAAGGGCATGGCCTGGTCACGGGCCGAGGACGAGGTGCGTGCCTTTATCGAACGCACCCAATTGCCGTTCCTGGCCTCGCCCATGGGCAAGGGCGTGATGGCTGACACTCACCCCCTCTCCGTTGGCGCGGCGCGCAGCCATGCCCTGAAAGAGGCGGACGTGATATTTTTGATGGGCGCGCGGCTGAACTGGATCATGCATTACGGCCTGCCGCCGCGCTTCAACAAGGACGTGCGCATCGTGCAGCTGGATATTTCGCCAGAGGCCATCGGCAACAACCGGCCCACGGAAGTTGCCTTGGTGGGCGACGGCAAGACCATCGTCGGGCAGCTCAATTCGGCCCTGGAACAGCGGCAATGGTTCTTCCCCGCCGGCAGCGACTGGATGGCGGCGATCGAGGAAAAGGCCGCCGCCAATGCCGCCGCCGTGCAACCCATGATCGATGACAACAGCGCGCCCACGAACTATTACCGCGCCCTGAAGGACATCAGCGCCTGGGCCACGGAAGACGCGGTGATTATCGGCGAGGGCGCCAATACCATGGACATCGGCCGCACCCAGCTGCCCAACGCGGCGCCACGGTTGCGCCTGGACGCGGGCACGTACGGCACCATGGGCATCGGCATGGGTTTTGCCATCGCGGCGGCCGTGGTGCATCCCGACCGTCCCATCATCTCGGTCTCCGGCGACAGCGCCATTGGTTTCTCCGGCATGGAGATCGAGACCGCCTGCCGCCACAACCTGCCCATCAAGATCGTTGTGCTAAACAACGGCGGTATCGGCAAGGGCATCGCGGAATTCCCGACCGACGCCCCCCTGCCCCCCGGTGTCCTGACCATCGGGGCCCGCTATGACAAAATGATGGAAGCGTTCGGCGGCAAGGGGTTCTTTGTCGAGGATCCGAAAGATCTGGCCGGCGCTTTGGAAGAGGCAAAGGCCCACCCGGGCCCCGCCTTGGTCAACGTCGTGCTGCACCCGGAGGCGGGCCGTAAGCCCCAGCAGTTCGGGTGGCTGACAACGTAATCTATGGCAACAGCGGGCCGTAATTGGATAAAGCCGGCGGTCTTTCTGGCCGTGGCGGTGGTGATCGGGTTTGCCGGCGTGGAAGCCTGGCATTGGTGGCGTCATGTGGACGAAGCCAACGCCCGGGTGGAGGCGGACTT
>JAYGEA010000267.1:0-6154 GCA_046582635.1 Alphaproteobacteria bacterium | reverse complement strand
GCGGCCTGTTTCGCGGTCGGCGATGATGTCGAAACCCAGCAACAGGCCCCGGCCGCGGATTTCGCCGATGAATTCGAATTCGTCCAACAGACCCTCCAGGCGGCCTTTCAGCACCGCGCCCATGCGGGCGGCGTTGCCGATTAGGTCGTGCTCCAGATGTTCCGCCAGCACGGCCCGGCCCACGGCGCAGGCGATGGGGGAGGCGGAATAGGTGTGCCCATGCATGAAGCCGCCGGCGTCATCCACCGTGCCGACAATGTGGGAGGAGGTGAGGCAGGCGCCCAGCGGTATGTAGCCCGACGCCAAGCCCTTGGCCAGGGCGACCAGATCCGGGGTGACGCCCCAATGTTCGGCCGCGAGGTACTTGCCGCTGCGCCCGGCCCCGCTCATCACTTCATCGAAGATCAACAGCACGCCGTATTGATCGCAAATTTCCCGCACGCGGCTGTAATAAATATCCGGCGCGGTCAGGGCGGCGGTGGCGGCGCCGCCAATGGGCTCCATGATGAAGGCCAGCACGGTTTCCACGCCCTGGTTAATGATCTCGGTCTCCAGGGCATTGGCGTAGGCCAGGGCGGCCTCGTCCTCGGTCTGTCCGGCCGGGCGATAGCGGCAGAACGGCGCGGGGATCTTGGGGTGGTTGACCATCATGGGCGCGAACATGGAAAAGCCCGCCGGGTCGCCGGTCAACGACAGCGCGCCCAAGGTGGTGCCATGGTAGGAGGGCAGGCGGGAGATCACCTTGTAACGGGTCGCCTGGTCCGTGGCGATGGCGTATTGCCGGGCCAGCTTGATGCAGGCCTCCACCGCCTCCGAGCCGCCGGAGCCGAAAAATACCTGGTCCAGGCCGTCGGGGGCCTGTTCGGCAATCTCGCGGGCCAGCCGTTCCGCCGGTTCGTTCAAAAAGTGGGAGCGGAAGGCGTAAGAGACCTTTTCCGCCTGTTCCATCATGGCCTCGCGCACACGCTTGTTGCCGTGGCCGATGTTGGCGGTCTGGGGCCCGGAGCAGGCATCGATATAACGCTTGCCGTCCCGGTCCCAGAGATAAATGCCCTCGCCCCGGTCCACCATGGGACGATCCGGCGTCGGCCAAAAAAACATGGAAGAGGGTTGGTTGTCGCCGAGCGGCGCGGTTGGGATATTCATCAAACGGCTCCAATTGCTGAACAGGGCTAGCCTATGATGCGCCCAATGGGTTAGGTAGGGAAGAGGTAGTGAAGGAATGAATAAATGCGGGTAGAACGGTTGGGCGAGACATTTGTGGCGCGGGTTCATGATCTGAATTTATCACAGCCACTGGACGATGAGACCTATGCCGCCCTTGACCGGGCCTGGTTTGAAAACCGCGTCCTGGCCTTTCCCGATCAGACATTGACCGAGCCGCAACTGATGGCCATATCCAGCCATTTCGGACCCTTGGAAAAACACGTGCTGGAAAATTTCCACCACAACGCCTATCCGGAAATCCTCATGGTCTCCACCGTGGTGGAAAACGACAAACCCCTGGGGCTGGCGGACGCGGGCAGCTATTGGCATTCGGACGTGTCCTACAAGGCGGAACCGTCCCGCGCCTCCACCCTGTACGGCGTTGAGGTCCCCGAGGCGGGCGGCGATACGCTGTTTTGCGACACCGCCGCCGCCTATGACGCCCTGGCGGATGGGATGAAGGCGCGGTTGCAGGGGTTGCGGGCAGCCCACAATTATGATCACCGCACCAAGCTGCAGGCCAGCACAAAGGGGATCCGCGGCGAATTGACCGCCGACCAAAAGGCTCAGACGCCGGAGGTCCTGCACCCCGTCGTCCGCACCCAGCCGGAAACCGGGCGCCGATCGATCTTCGTCAATCCAGGCTTCACGGTCCGCATCGACGGCCTGGCGGAGGACGAGAGCGCTGCGCTGCTGGAGGAGTTGTTCGCCCATTGTCTGGAGGACCGATTTTGCTATCGCTATCAATGGCAACAGGGCGATCTGCTGGCCTGGGACAATGCGGTGACCATGCATCGGGCAACGGTGCTGGATTTGGCACCGGGTTCGCGCCGAACCATGTGGCGCACCATTATCTCCGGCGATGCGCCAATTTGAATGACCACATGATCTTGTAGGAGTTGAAGATGCAGGAAACCCCCGAACATACCGAATTGCGGCGCACTGTCGCCAATATTGTCGCCAACGATATCAACCCCTTTGTTGATGAATGGGAGGCGGCGGAAATGATGCCGCTGCACGATATCTGCAAGAAATTGGGCCAGGCGGGCGTCTTGGGAATTTCTAAGCCGGCGGAATTCGGCGGCATGGACCTGGATTATTCCTTTGAAATTGCCTTCGCCGAGGAAATGGGCCACATCAAGGCGCAGGGCCCCTCGACCGCCATTGGGGTGCAGACCAATATGGCGACCCCCGCCCTGGCGGCCTATGGCAGTGACGAGTTGCGCCAGGAGTTTTTGGCCCCCGCCATCGCCGGCGACATGGTCGGCTGCATCGGGGTGACGGAACAGGGTTCGGGCTCCGATGTTTCCTCGGTCCGCTCTTTTGCGCGCAAGGACGGCGACGATTACGTCATTAGCGGCAACAAGATGTTCATCTCCAATTCCATTCAGGCCGATTGGATGTGCATGTTGTGCAACACCGACGAAGACAATGGCCCCCACCGCAACAAGACCCTGATCATGGTGCCCATGAACGCCAAGGGTATCTCGAAGCAGAAGTTGAAGAAACTCGGCCTGCTCTGCTCCGATACGGGCAATATTAATTTTGACGAGGTCCGCGTCCCCCAACGCTACCGCATCGGCGAAGAGGGCATGGGCTTCAAATATCAGATGGAGCAGTTCCAGGAAGAACGCCTGTATGCGGTAGCGCGCACGGTGATTTTTCTCGAGGACGCGCTTGAGGAGACGATCGAATACACCCGCCAGCGGGTCGCGTTCGGCCGGCCGATCCTGGACAACCAGGTGATGCATTACAAAATGGCCGAAATGCAATCGCAGCTGGAGGCGATCCGTTCCCTGCTGTACCGGGCCACGGATTTGTATGTGGCGGGCGGCGAGGTGACCAAGCTGGCCTCCATGGCGAAATACCTGGCAGGCGTCCTGGCCGCCGAAATGCCCGGACAACTGCTGCAGTTTTGGGGCGGCCAGGGCTTCATGGCGGAAACCCGAATTTCCCGGGTTTTTCGCGACATGCGCCTGGTCAGCATCGGTGGCGGCGCCAGCGAGGTCATGTTGCAGATCGTCTCCAAGGAAATGGGCATCCTGCCCCGGCGGAATTAGGTCCGGTCATGGGTTTCGAACACATCGATTACCAAGTCGCCGAACGCATCGCGGTGATCGGCCTGAACCGACCCCCCGTTAATGCCCTGAGTTTAGATTTCGTCAACGAGATCATTGCCGCCCTGCGCCAGGCCGGCGAAGACGACGGCGTGCGCGTGGTGGTCATCAAATCCTCTCTGGATGGGGTCTTTTGTGCCGGCCTTGATCTGGCGGTGGTCAAGGGCGTGGACGGGCAGGGCATGCGCGGCTTTCTCGAACGGCTGTATCTGGAACTCAATGATGTGCAATACCGCCTCGCCAAACCCTCCATCGCCGCCGTCCAGGGCGCCGCGCGCGCGGGCGGCATGACCATAACCGTCTCCTGCAACATCATCATCGTCGGCGAGAGTGCCACATTCGGCTATCCAGAGATCAATGTGGGCCTGATCCCCGCCCTGCATTTCGTCCACTTGCCCCGCATGGCCGGCCGTCACCGGGCCTTTGAATACCTCTTCACCGGGGATGATTTCGATGCCGCCACGGCCCACGAACTGGGCATCGTCAATCATGTGGTCCCCGACGGCCAAGTCATGGACAGGGCAATGGCACTGGCGCGAAAGCTGGCCGGCAAATCCCCCGTGGTGATGAAGCTGGGGCGGGATGCCTATATGCGCGCCATCGACACGGACTATCGCCGCGGCATCGAGAACGTGGCCGAGACCATGTGCAACGTGGTGGCGACGGAGGATTCCCGGGAAGGCCTGGCCGCCTTCATGGAAAAACGTCCGCCAAAGTGGCAGGAGCCTGATTGATGGGTCATATCCACGGCGTTGACGAACAGGCAACGCCGGAAGACATGGTCCAAAAGGCACGGGATATGGTCCCAAAACTGCGGGCGCGGGCCAACGAATGTGAAGCCTTGCGCCGGGTGCCCGATGAAACAGTACGGGATTTCCTCGACGCCGGTTTTTTCCGCATTGTCCAACCGCGCCGGTTTGGCGGTTACGAATATGATCTGCCCACCCCGGTCCGCTGCATGATCCAAGTATCCCGCGGTTGCGGCAGCAGCGGCTGGGTGTTGAGCTTAACCTCCGCCCATACTTGGTGGGCGGCGCAGTACGCGCCCGAGGGGCAGGAGGAAATGTTCGCCGACCAGGGCGATTTGCGCTTCCCGTTGATCTTTGCGCCGACGGGCAGGGCCGTTCCGGTGGCGGGCGGCTACGAATTGAGCGGGACCTGGAACTATGCCTCCGGCTGCGAATTAAGCAATTGGCTGGCCATCAACGCCATTGTACCGGACGGCGAGGGCGGCAAGGCGCCGGCGGATCTGGTCGTTTACATCATCCGTGACAGCGAATATGAGATCGTCGACAACTGGCATGTCATGGGTTTGCGCGGCACGGGCAGCAAGCAGGCCGTCGTCAAATCGGTTTTCGTTCCCGAGCGCCGGGCATTGTCGCTTTACACCCTTGATGGGGCGCCGGCACCGGGACGGGTTCTGCACGATAATCCCTTTTATGGCGGACCGGCATCGCCGGTGTTCTATGCCGAGATCACCGCCGTCGCGGTGGGTATCGCGCGGGGCGCCATCGATGCGTTTAGGGAACGGGCCGCGACGAAAACCAATGCCTTCCGGCCCGGCGTCAAATTATTTGAATACCCCGCCACCCAGCGGCGCCTGGCCGCCGCGACGGCCGAACTAGATACCGCGGAGGCCATGCTGATGCAACAGGCCCAGGCCTACATGAATCTAACAGCGGCGCGGGTGCCGGTGGGCGAGACCTTGAGCCTGGAAGAACGCGCACACATGCAGCTGCAATTGCAGCATTGCGTGGAGATGTCGGCAAAGGTGGTGGACAGGCTTTTCGTTGCCGGCGGCTCCTCCGCCATGAATGATGGCGAGGCCATGCAGCGCTGTTTTCGGGACATCCATGCGCTGCGCACCCATTATTTGATGGATGGTGATCGTTTGCAGGAGAATTGGGGGCGTCTTGCCTTCGATCTGTAACCGTTGCAGCGGACGCCGGGGCTTTAGATCGTTTCAAGATTGGTCCGAGCCGCCCGCTCCCCCACCCGGCCACCCAATGAGTATGATCCCGTAGGTGGCCGGGTGGGGGAGCGGGCGGCTCGGCGAGGCCAGTCAAACTGGAAATGCTTTAGGAAAAATCGACGCTGTTCAGCAGTCCGTGATTGTCCCAGCTAGGTTGTTGATCCTGTTGGATCACCTGGTGGCCGGCGCTGCGCAGGCGCAACCAGATCCAGCGGGGCACCAGTTCATTATTCAGATCGTTGAGGACCATGTCCGCATAGGCTTCCAAGGTATCGCAGGGTTCTTGCGCGGCGACCTCGAAATACTTCGCCAAGGCTTCCGCCGCGATCACATCCCGGTCGGCGATATAGCGCAGATCGACGTGAATGGATCCGCCGCCCAACCGCCCCGAGGTCGGCAACTCGCCCGATGGAATGGTGATGCGGTCCCGCTCGGCGGCGGGACTGGCCGCGGTGATCAGGCAGGCCCGGCGCTGGCGCAGGTTGTCGTGCGGGCCGTTCATGGCGCGGCCCTCGGGCTGTCGGGCTGTTTCTGAATTGTGAAAACCATGCTTTCCAGATCCTTTGCTGCGTTGCTTTGCGGATGCCGCAATAGAAAGGCGGTTTGATGGCGGAAGGCATCGGCGATCAACTCATCCCGGCGAACCACGCCCATGAGGGGCGGCGTGTAGTTCAGAAATTTCCGGCAGGCCTTGGCCAGGCGCCGTAAGTGCGCTCGCCCTTGCGGCCAGTTCGAACCAGGCGTTCCGCCAATTGCTCGGGAACGTCATGGTAGAGCAGGGATTGGAACAGAATATCTTCATCCAGCGTCGGGGCATGATCTTGTTCATTCGCCCCATCCGGTGCAAATAATTCGCTCT
>JAYGEA010000261.1:0-19400 GCA_046582635.1 Alphaproteobacteria bacterium | reverse complement strand
CCTTCGTCATATCCCAGTTGCGGGCCACGGCGCCGATCCTTGATTTTTCCGTATTCCGCCACCGCCAGTTCGCCGCCGCCGCCGTTCTGGGCTTCGTCTTCGGGGCCGGCAATTTCGCCTCCACTTACATCATTCCGGTCTTCGTCCAGACCGTGCAGAATTTCACGCCAACGGATTCGGGCCTGGTCACCTTTCCGGCCGGTCTGGTGGTGATGGCCTTTTTCCCCATCGCCGGGCGCATGGTGGATGCCTTTCCCGCTCACTATCTGGCCATGGTGGGTTTGCTGCTGTTCGCCCTGGGCGCCGCGCTGTTGCACACCACCGGGGTTGATACCGCGTTCGCGACCCTGGCTTTCTATGTGATCATCGGGCGGGTCGGGCAAAGCATCATGCTGCCGGCGATCAATGTCTCGGCCCTGGCCTCCCTGCCGCCCGACAAACTCAACAACGGTTCCGGGTCGATCAATTTCGTCCGCCTCATGGGCGGCGCCTTTGGCGTCAACCTGCTGGTTGTTTTTATGGAGCAGCGCACGGCCTATCACGCCGCCGCCCTGACCGCGACACAGACCCACGATAATGCGGCCTCGCGGGAGCTGTTGGGCAGGGTCATGGAATTGCTGTCCCAGGGCGGCGCGTGGGAGGCGCTATTGCGCCCGGGCTCTCTGCATTATCTCGGCCGCGTCGTGGCCGCCCAGGCCAATACCTTGGGTTTCAAGGATGGCTTCATGATTATCGTCGTGGTCTTCGTCCTGGCGCTGATACCGGCAATGTTGCTGGGTAAGGGAAAGGAAAAGAAAACCTAGGCGATTTCTGATTTAAGAAAACCCTACGTCGTTTCCAGCTGCCCGATGGCGAGGAATTTCTCCCGCCGGAGCTGGCGCAAGGTGCCGCCATCCTTGCCGTCAAATTCGGCCAGGGTTGTGGCGATGGCATCGCCCAGGGCCTTTATCGTGGAGGCGGGGTTGCGATGGGCGCCGCCAACGGCTTCTTTCACCACGTGATCGACAATTTTCAATTCGGTCAAATCCTGGGCGGTGATTTTCATGGCCACGGCGGCATCCTGGGCCCGCTCGGACGAGCGCCACAGAATCGAGGCGCAGCCCTCGGGCGAGATCACCGCATAGACCGCATGCTCCAGCATGATTACCGCGTTGCCCGTGGCCAGCGCCACGGCGCCGCCCGAGCCGCCCTCGCCCACCAGGCAGGCAATCAGGGGCACGCGGACATCCAGACAGGTCTCGGTCGAGCGGGCAATAGCCTCTGCCTGGCCGCGTTCCTCCGCGCCGACACCGGGGTAGGCGCCTTGGGTATCGACCAGGGTAATGATGGGCAGGTTGAAACGGTCCGCCAGACGCATCAGGCGGGCTGCCTTACGGTAGCCTTCGGGTCGGGCCATGCCGAAATTGTGTCGTACCCGGCTTTGCGTATCGCTGCCTTTTTCGTGGCCGATCACCATCACCGAACGGCCCCTGAAGCGCCCGATACCGCCCGTTATCGCCTTGTCGTCCGAATAGGCACGATCACCCGCCAGGGGGGTGAAATCGTCGATCAGGCCATTGATATAATCGTTGAACTGCGGCCGATTGGGATGTCGGGCCACCTGCACCTTTTGCCACGGCGTCAGCTTGCCATAGGCCTCGCGCAGCAATTCGTCGGCCTTGTCCTGCAGGCGCGAGACCTCGTCATCGATGTCCGCGCCGCCTTCCTGCTCGCCATCCAGCTGGCGCAGGTCTTGGATACGCGCGTCCAACTCGGCGATCGGTTTTTCAAAATCCAGAAAGCTGATCATGGTTTCGATCATTGAGTTCAATTTGCGCTTTTGGGGCCGATCGTATCAGTCGGCTAGAGGATGCGCCGACTTGACCAGTTCCTGCAAGCGTTCTTGCAGAATATGGGTGTAGATCTGGGTCGTCGAGATGTCCGCGTGGCCCAGCATCTGTTGCACGGCGCGCAGATCGGCACCATTGGCCAACAGGTGCGAGGCAAAGGCATGGCGCAGGGAATGCGGCGATACCTTCGAGGCGTCGATTTCCGCCGCCCGGGCCAACTCCTTGACCAGTTGCGAGAACCGCTGCCGGGTCAAATGCCCACCCTTGGAGCGGGAGGGGAACAGCCAGGCCGCATCCGCCGGCCGCCGTACAAAGCGCGCGCGGACACCGTCGTAGCGATCCAGGGCCTTCATGGCGGGTTCGCTCAAGGGCACCATGCGTTCGCGGCCGCCCTTGCCCTTGACCACGACAAAGGCCCGGTCCGATTGCACCGCCGGATAGGGCAGCATCAGCAACTCGGAGACCCGCAATCCCGTGGCATAGAGCAATTCCATCAAGGCCACCAGGCGGATACCTTCGGCGCCCTTGTATGTCTTGGCTGCCTTGAGCAGCAGCTCAACCTCAACTTCCGTCAAGACTTTCGGCAGCGGCCGGACCCGGCGCGGGCTGTCAATGGCGGACGAGGGGTCGTCGCTGCGCATGCCCTCGGCATGGAGGAAACGGTAGAACTGCCGCAGGGCCGAAAGGCGCCGGGCGGCCGTGGATGGTGCCATGCCCTCGCGCTCCAGATGCGCTAGATAACTGCGAATGTCATCCGCATCGGCCCGGTCAATGGGGGAACCCTTGAATGCCGTGAAATGGCGCAAATCCCGGCCATAGGAATCCAATGTATTCTGGGCCGCGCCACGTTCGACCGCCAGCATTTCCAGGAAATTATCGACGTATTGTAATGATTGAGACAACGCAACACTCACATCAGTTCAAATAATTAAAACCCAACACCCAACAAACTTTCCAGCGCCAGCGCGCCGGCATCTTTCTCCAGACCAACTTGACGAAGAGCGGACACAATCCGCCCCAGGGTCAAACTGTCACCCGCCGCCGGTCCACCATCGCCAAGCAGCAACAGCGCCAGCAATACCGTCTCGCCTCTGCGTCCCGCCCTTGCGGCCCGCTCCAGCCCCAACAGCAGCGGTGGCGCCGAAAATGCCGCAGCGACCGGCACTGGGCCTTGGCTGGCCTGCCCCGTATCTTCCCGCGGCATCGCGAACAGCGGCAGCCAAAGGTCGCTGGAGACCTCTCTGCCCAGGGCAGACAGCAAACCAAATAACCTTATGGCGCGTTGGTACCTGTCCGCGCCGCTATTTGCAACCTCTCCCTGCCACCAATTCGCCATGACCGTTTCCATGACCGCGCCCAGATGTGGGTCTTGGTCATCCTTGGCCGAGACGTAAAGCAGGGGCGCCAGGCTCAACATGGCGACGGCGGCATCGGCTTGGCCCTCACGCGCGGGCTGGATGACCGCCATCAACCAGGCCCGGGCGGCCGCCCTGTCGCCGGCCGCCAACAGGGCCCGCCCGGCATCCGCCGCGAACCAGGCCAGCCGGGCATCGGGCTGGATCGTCCTGGTCAAATCAAGGTTGACGCGGACGGCGGTGAAATAGCGGCCACTGGTCCGGCCGTTGCGCCAGGACGCCGCCAGGGCCCTGGCGCGGCTGGAAACCTGATCGTCGATCTGGGCCACCTGGTACAGAATGGCGGCCGCCGAGGGGCCGGGCTGTTGTTCCGCGAGGTCGATGGCCCTGGCGGACTGCTCGGCGGAAAAGGGTGCACTGGCGTAAACGCGGACCAGCACATCCGTCTCCAACACGCCCATGGCCTCGGCCCGCTCGGCAGCTTCCAGGCGCAGGGTCAGAGATGCGTTGGGCGATGTCGCGATGGCCCGTACGACAGCCGGCGCCGCGCCGCGCAAGGCATCGCCGGGTATGGCCCGGCGCGCGGACCGCAGCATGGCCAGATGCAGCGGCTCGGTTTTGAAAATGGTAGCCAATGGTTCGCTTTCGCCGCTGGTCAAGCCGGACAAAAGCGTGAAATAGGCCTCGTCCTCGACGCCGTTTTCATACAATAGCTGTTCGTACAATTCGACTTGGGCGGCCTGACCTTCCACGGCCAGACAGAATGCCATGATTTTCTGCCAGATCACCTCTCCCCGCGCGACGACACCAAGATTGTTGCGCGCCATGCGGCAGGCTTCGGGCACATTGCCATTCAGCAGGGCCGCATCCACCCGAACCCGCCCGTAGACCTTATTTTCCATGGTCAGGGGGGAAAATTTTAATAATTGTGTCACGGCGAGCGAATCGCCCATGGCCGCCAGGCGTTCGATGCGCGCGGCGGCAAGTGCCTGGCCATCAAGATCCCTGCCGACATGGCCCTGAGCAGGGTTCTGGTCAGTGTTCAGGTCAGTGTTCTGGGCGGAGGTCTCCCCCTGCTCGTCCGGTCTCTCATCGGGGGGCATGGCGGTGGTGAGCAGCAGACGCCGGCGCAATGATTGCATGACCGGCGAGGTGGCCGCCACGGGCAGGTGGGGCAACAGCGCCATGACCAGAGGCAGCGGCGTGCCGGCCCACATATCAGCGCCGAAACCGCCCTGAGAGGTATTCAGCAGACCAATGGCCGATGCCTTGGCCCGGCCCAGGGCTTTTACCTGTATACCGCCGCCCTGTACCCCGCTCTGCGCCGCCGCCTTGGCTTTGTCGGCCGGTGGGGATGCGGGCGCGGCCACCGGCGCCCGCTTGACTGGCTGCCGGGCGCGCAGGGATCGAGGCGGTTGTATCTTGCGCCGGGCCCTTTCCTCCAATTGCTCCGGGGTCAGCAGCTGGCCGGTCTTCGGATCTAGGCGCAGCTGCAATGTCCGTGGCCGGCTGACCGATGGCGGTTTCGCCGGGGCCGTGGTCTTGGGCCCGGCGGGAATCTTCGGGCTTTGACTGCTTGGTGCCGGGCCGATTGTGATGCTGGGCAGCGCCCCAGTTTTATTTTGGGCTTCCGTTTGCGGCTGTGTTTGAGCCGCGGCCGCGGATGCAATTGCTGATCCCAGCAACACCGCCAGGATGACCGGCCAATTAGCGGGGGAAGCGGTCATCGGCCAGAACTTTTTGCACGGGCGCGCTGGGCGCCGGGATCTGCCACATGGCCAGGAGGGCCACGCCGCCGCCAAGCAAAAGCACCACGAAGGCTATGAGGATGAAGGATAATTTTTTCATGGGAAATGACTAAATTGTTTTAAGATTGTGCAATATTCCATCGTCGATACAGTGAAAGAGGACAGCGGACCCTTTGTTTGTTAGATTGTAAATGTGGCAGAACTTAGTCCATACAGGCAGCAATTTATATATTGTACGCCCACCTTGCAACGGAGCCGGATACTTGGCTGGATATGGAGCCGAATATGGGGCCGAATATGGAGCCGGACGCCAGTGACGGCGACGATCAGCAACGGCCACGTCCGCATTCATTGCCATTCGCGCCAAACATCACAATATATGCATCCATTATGAGCGAAACAATTGTTCCAGAACTGGATCGTGGCATCGTCCTTGTCGGCCTGATGGGGGCCGGCAAGTCTTCCGTGGGCCGGCGTCTGGCCAAACGCCTGGGTTTGTCGTTTTTCGATGCGGATCAGGAAATCGAAAAAGCGGCGGATAGCAGCATTGAAGATATCTTTGCCCGCCACGGCGAAGCCGCCTTCCGCGATGGGGAACGCCGTGTTATCGCCCGTTTGCTGGATGGCCCGCCCCACGTACTTGCCACGGGGGGCGGGGCCTTCATGGATCCCGTAACCCGCGCCGCCATTCGCGCAAAGGGTATCTCGGTCTGGCTGCGCGCGGACCTGGAGGTTCTGCTGGAACGGGTCATGCGCCGGGATCACCGCCCTCTGCTGAAACAAGGCGCGCCACGGGAAATCCTGCAAAACCTCATGGCCGAACGGGATCCCGTTTACGCCCAGGCGGATTTGACGGTTACCTCTGGTCAAGGCCCTCACGAGGACGTGGTTGAACAAATCGTGACGTCTCTCCAGGCCCATGTGGCTGCCATGGAACAGGATTTGGGCCGATGACGGCGGCGGGAGAGGTGGAAACCGTACGGGTCGAACTGGCCAGCAGGTCCTATGACATTATCATTGGCGAGGGGCTATTGGCCCATGCGGGGGACTATCTGGCGGCGGTTCTGACCCGCCCGAGGGTGGTCATCGTTACGGATAAAAACGTGGCCGGGCTGCACCTGGCGCCGTTGCGGGCATCCTTGGACCGTGCCGGCATCGCCAATGATGCCATCATCGTGCCGCCCGGCGAGGGATCGAAAAATTTCTCCCAATTGGAGGCTTTGCTGGATCAATTGTTGGCGCTGCGGGTGGAACGGCGGGACACGATTGTCGCACTGGGGGGCGGCGTGGTTGGTGATCTGACGGGCTTTGCCGCCGCAATCCTGCGCCGGGGCGTCGATTTCATCCAGCTGCCAACCACTCTGCTGGCCCAGGTCGACAGTTCGGTCGGCGGCAAGACGGCCATCAACGCCAGCCAGGGCAAGAACCTGATCGGCGCCTTTTATCAGCCCCGCCTGGTGCTGGCCGATATCTCCGCCCTGGCCAGCCTGCCGGACCGGGAGTTGCGGGCCGGCTACGGCGAAGTGGTAAAATACGGTTTGATCGATGATTTCGAATTCTTCGAATGGCTGGAAGAACATGGCGGTGAAATATTGTCGGGTGATGGGGCGGCGCTGCGTCATGCCGTTGCCGTCTCCTGCCGGTCCAAGGCGGCGATCGTGGCCCGCGATGAGCGGGAGAGCGGCGACCGGGCCCTGTTGAACCTCGGCCACACCTTCGCCCACGCCCTGGAGGCGGAGGGCGGTTATGACGGCAGTCTGCTGCATGGGGAGGCGGTGGCCGTCGGCCTGCACATGGCTTTCGCCCTCTCCACGGCGATGGGGCTGTGTTCTTCCCAGGAAACCGACCGGCTGCGGCGGCACCTCTTGGCCATGGGGCTGCCCGTTGCCATCGAACAGATCAATCTGCCGGGATTAACGGCGGAGAAAATGGTGCACCATATGCGCCAGGACAAGAAAGTCATCGACGGCCGTCTGACCTTCGTGCTGGCCCGGGGCATCGGCCGGGCCTTCATCCAGAACGATGTTGCCGAGGCTGCCGTGAAGCGCATGTTGACTGCCGCCATGGCGGCCCCGACCCATGAATAGAGGACCCTGACGCCATGGACGGCGAGATACTGTTTTCCATTCTCGGAGTGTTGGTGCTGTTGGTGCTGTCGGCCCTGTTTTCCGGCTCCGAAACTGCGCTAACGGCTGTCAGCCGGGCCCGCTTGCACCAACTGGAACGCCGCGGCATGGGCCGGGCGGCCCGGGTCAACCGGCTGATCGCCAGGCCAGAACGTTTGATCGGCACAATTTTGTTGGGCAACAATCTGGTCAATATCCTGGCCTCGGCCCTGGCCACCTCTGTTCTGATCACCCTGTTCGGCAAGGCCGGCGTGGCCTATGCCACCATGATCATGACCGCCCTGGTGGTGGTTTTCGCCGAGGTGCTGCCGAAGACCTATGCCTTTAACCGGCCCAACCGCACCGCCTTGGCCGCCGCGCCCCTGATCACTCCCATTGTTAGTGCCTTGGGCCCCTTGACGGATTTGATCCAGGTTGTCGTGCGGGGACTATTGGCGCTGTTCGGCGCGCGCATGCGGGACAAGGACGACGTGGCGGATGCCTCCGAGGAATTGCGCGGCGCCCTGGCCCTGCACGCCCGCGACGGGGCCATGGTGAAAAGCGATCGGGACATGCTGGATGGTATATTGGATCTTTCCGATGTTGAGGTTTCGGAAATCATGATCCATCGCAAGAACATGGTGATGATGGATGCTGACCGCCCGGCCGGCGACATCGCCAAGGAACTTTTGGCCACGCCCTACAGCCGCGTCCCGTTGTGGCAGGGCGACATGGACAACATTATCGGTATCCTGCACGCCAAGGACCTGCTGCGGGCTATCTCGGCAACGCAAGATGATACCGCCGCCGCACCCGGTCTGCGCAGTTTGCTCCGGGCGCCCTGGTTCGTGCCTGAAACCACTTCCCTGATCGCACAATTGAACGCCTTTCGGGCCCGGCGGGAGCATTTTGCCCTGGTGGTCGATGAATATGGCGCCCTCATGGGTATGGTCACCCTGGAAGATATTCTGGAAGAGATCGTCGGCGATATCAGTGATGAGCATGATGTCAGCCGCTCCGCCGCCGTGCGGCGCGAGGCGGGCGGCAGCTACATGGTCGACGGCGTGGTCACCGTGCGGGATTTGAACCGCGATTTTGACTGGGAACTGCCCGAAGATGACGCTGCCACCATTGCCGGCCTGGTTATTCATATCGCCCGCCGCATCCCCGATATTGGTGAACGGTTTGAGTTGGAAAGTTTCTCCTTCGAGATCATGCGCCGCCTGCGCAATCAGATCACCGCCGTGCGCATCCGCCCGCCGAAAGCAACGAATTAGATCAATCTGGATAGTCCACGGCTGTCAGATACAATCCCTCGGCCGGGGCCACGGGCCCACAACGGCCGCGGTCGCGGGCGGCAAGGGCATCGGCGAGGTCTTGGGGGGTCCATTTGCCCAGCCCCACCATATGCAAACTGCCGACGATGGAACGCACCTGGTGATGCAGAAATGAACGGGCGCGGGCCCGCACATGCAGCTCGCCGTCCGGCTGGCGTTCCACATCCAACGCATCCAGAGTGCGGATTGGTGAATTGGCCTGGCATTTGACCGCCCGAAAGGTGGTGAAATCGTGCTTGCCCAACAAACTTTGCGCGGCGGCATGCATGGCGGTCGTGTCCAGGGGGCCGCGGGCATGCCAGACCCGGCCCCGGCGCAAGGCCAGGGGCGGACGCTGGTCGGCGATACGATAGAGATAATGGCGCCGGGTGGCTGAAACCCGGGCATTGAAACCGTCCGGCACTGCGGCAGCACTGAGTACTACGATGGCGTTGGGGCGGAGGTGAAAATTGACCGCGTCCCGCACCTTATCGCCGCTGAATTCGCGGCCGAGATCGAAATGCGCCACTTGTCCCAGGGCATGCACCCCCGAATCCGTGCGCCCGGCACCAAACAGGGTCACCGCCTCGCCGGAAAACGCCCCTATGGCCTCTTCCACCGCCTGCTGGACGGCATAGCCGTTGGCCTGGCGCTGCCAGCCGACGAAGTCCCCTCCGTCGTATTCCAAAATGAGCTTATAACGGGGCATGATAGCCTCAATTGCGCGGGACGCGCCCTTCGATGGGGTAGGCTGGGTCGGTGTATCCGGGCGTCGAGGGGTGCCCCGGGGGCACCAGGCTGTTGACCAATGCCTCGTCCTCCGCCGTGAACCGATACTCCAGAGCGCCGAGATTTTCCCGCCATTGTTCCAACGTGCGCGGCCCGGCGATGGCGCCGTGCACCAACTTGTTGTTCAGCACCCAGGCCAGCGCGAACTGTCCGGGCGTAATGCCGCGTGCTTCGGCGTGGGCGCGCAGGGTTTGGGCGATGATCAATGATTCCTCCCGCCATTCCGATTGCATCATGCGGGGGTCATTATGTCCGGCGCGGCTATCTTCCGCTGGCTCGGCGCCGGGGGAATACTTGCCGGTCAGAACGCCCCGGGCCAAGGGGCTATAGGGCACCACGCCAAGACCAAAATAATCACAGGCCGGCAGGTGCTCCACTTCCGGCATGCGGTTCAGGGCGTTGTAATAGGGCTGGCTGACAATGGGCCGGTCCAGCCCCAGGTCATCGCAAAGACGACAGACCTCGGCCACCCGCCAGGCGCGGTAGTTGGACAGCCCGAAATAGCGGATCTTGCCCTGCCGGATCAGATCACCCAGGGCGCGCACGGTCTCCCCCAGGGGTGTGGCGGGGTCTTCCTTATGCAGATAATAGATATCGATATAATCCGTGCCCAGGCGCGCCAGACTATCCTCGCAGGCCCGCATCAGCCATTTCCGCGACAGCCCGCGCCGGTTTGCTCCTTCGCCCTTGGCGCCCGCCACCTTGGTCGCCAGCACCCAATCATCGCGTTCCCCGGTGATCGCCGCCCCGGTAATTTCCTCCGACCTGCCGGCGGCGTAGACATCCGCGGTATCGATGAAGTTGATCCCGGCGTCCCGGCCATGAGCGATAATCCGCACCGCATCCCCGCGTTCCGTCCGGCCGCCGAACATCATGGTGCCCAGACAAATGGGAGAAACGCGGAGGCCCGAGGCGCCGAGGGGGAGGTGGTTCATGATGGGGCCATTCATAAGACTACGCAGCAATTATTGCCGGGATTTAACCGTCGCAAAAAGCCAACCCAACTCATGCGGTAAAGACAAAAGAGGAAGGTCATCAGTTCCGTACCGGAGACCTTTCGAGGCCCGCAAACCAGCCGTCTTTTCATCAACTGCAATCCGTTCAATTTTCATGCGCCAGAATATCACAATAACTGTGCCAGCGATGGACAAATGAACTCATATCCAGCTATGCATGGCTACATTGTTTTGGTTCAAAGTGATACTTTGAGATCCATCATTGGATTGAAATTTTAAGTAAGAACGAGAATAGTTTCCCCATGCCCGACCCTATTCATCTCACCGAAGACCTGCGTCTCATTCGTGACCAGATCCGCCGTTTCGTGGCGGAAGAAATAACCCCGCACGGCGATACCTGGGAGGTCGAGGGCATGGTGCCCCGGGCCGTTTTGCGCCAAATGGGCGCGCTTGGTTTTCTCGGCATGCGGCACCCGGAGGCCCATGGCGGCTCCGGGCTGAACGCCATGGCCTCATTGATTTTGTCCGAGGAACTTGGCCGCTCTACTTTTGGCGGCGTTTCGGCGACGGTATTGGTGCATACCGACATGGCCTCGCCGCACTTGGCCCGCTATGGCAGCGACGAACAAAAGGCCAAGTATCTGCCGCGCATCTGCCAGGGCGAGATCATTACCGCCGTGGCCGTCACCGAGCCGGGCGCTGGTTCGGACGTGGCGGGGTTGTCCACCCGGGCGGTGCGCAAGGGTGATGAATTTATCCTGAACGGCACCAAGATGTTCATCACCAATGGCGTGTATGGGGATTTATTCTTCGTCGCCGCCCGGACCAACGCGGAGGTCAAGAGCAGCCGGGGCATTTCCATATTCATCATCGAAAAGGACACGCCGGGATTTTCCGTCAGCCGGCGCCTGGACAAGCATGGCTGGCGCAGTTCGGATACGGCCGAGCTCGTGTTCGAGGACTGCCCTGTCCCCGCCGCCAATTTGCTGGGCGAGGAGAACAAGGGCTTCTATGCCATCATGGACAACTTTCAAAATGAGCGGCTGGTCCTCTCCGGCATGGCCATCGGCGAGGCGTCCAAGGCGCTGGAAATTACCGTGGAATATCTTAAGGAGCGGAAAGCCTTTGGCGCCACGCTGTGGGACAAACAGGGTATCCGCCAACGTCTGGCCATGCTGGCGGCGGAGGTGGAAGCGGCCCGGCAATTGGCCTATCACGTGGCCTGGCTGGATAGCGAAGGCCGTGATTGCGTGGCCGAGGTCTCCATGTTGAAGGCCATGTCGGCGGAAGTGGCAAACCGCGCGCTTTATGATTGTCTCCAATTCCACGGCGGCATGGGCTATATGCGGGAGAGTACAATCGAGCGCATGGCGCGGGATGCCCGTATTCTGCCCATCGGCGGCGGCGCCACGGAAGTCATGCTGGAAGAGGTGGCCAAGCGTCTATGAACAAAAATATGAGCCGGCCGATTATTGACATCATCATCGCCCAGCACGCCACCGAGGGGGCGGGCTTTCCCATCCGCCGTCCCTTTCCCACGGCGCAACTGGATAACCTGGACCCATTTTTAATGCTGGACGAAGTGGGACCGAAGGATTGGGGGCCCGGCGAGGCGGTCGGCGCGCCGGACCATCCCCATCGCGGCTTCGAGACCATCAGCTACATTCTGTCGGGCGAAAAGCTGCATGAGGATTCCGCGGGTGATTACCAGATCCTCGGCCCTGGCGATGTGCAATGGATGACTGCCGGCAGGGGCATCGTGCATTCGGAGATGCCCAGCCCCGCCATGCGTGAAAAGGGTGGGCGGACCCATTCATTCCAAATCTGGCTCAACCTGCCCCGGCAACACAAGATGGCCGCGCCGCGCTATCAATTCGTTGCCGGTGATGAAACCCCCGTCGGCGGCAGCGCGGACGGCTTGGTCAGCGTAAAGGTCATCGCGGGTCAGGCCTATGGCGTTCAGGCGATGATCAACACCCATACCCCGGTCACCTTGCAGGATTGGACCATGCAGCCCGGCGGCCGGTCTGACCCATTGACCCCGGCGGACCAGCAAATGGCGCTATACTTATTCAGAGGCAACTTGTCCGTGGGGCCCGAGGGGCAATCGATTGACGAGGGTAAGCTGGTCATCTTCGGCCCTGGCGACAGCATCGAACTTGCCGTCGGCGATGGTGCCGGGGACGCCGCCCGGTTCCTACTTTTTGGCGGTGTCCCCATCGGCGAGCCGATCGCCCGCCATGGCCCATTCGTGATGAATACGCGGGAGGAATTGGTCCAGGCTTTCGAAGATTATCAGGCTGGAAAACTTGGCGAGATATCCCGCTAAGCTTGAAATGCCAGTTACCTGGTATAAAAATTCTACGCCAGTGCGCTTTATTGGGAATTGTGGGGTGCGCGCGCCATCACCCTGGTCCACGACGGGGCCTGCGGGTAGCAGGACGTGCGCCAAGGCACCGGCGCCACGCTTACTCTCCAGGTGTAATTTGCCATCGTGCATGGCCGCCAGTCGGCTGGCGATGGATCGCCCCAGACCGACGCCTTCCTGTTCGTGGATGATATTGGTCTCCAGTTGGCTGAATGGCTGCAAGGCCCGTTCAATATCGCCCGGCGCCATGCCGATGCCGCTGTCTTTGACCGATAGCACGATCCAACCCTGCCGGTTCAACCTGCTTTCAATATTAGTGGAGCCGCCGGCCATCGACATTGATCGTCTTTGGCCCGCCTCGTAGATCAACGGAAGGTTCAATAGCCGCTTCGCCGGCATGGCTCTCAAACAGCCGGGTGCAGTCGGCGACCAATTCCGTGACGTCCTCGGCCTGCTCCTTCAGGGTCAATTCCTCGGCATCAATTTGACTCAAATCCAAAATATCGCTGATCAGGCCCAACAGCAAATGGCCGCTGCCTTGGATATTCTTGGCGTATTGCACATAGGATGGGTTTTCGATGACACCCAACATTTCGGACCCGATGATCTCTGCATAACCGTTGATCGCCTGGTCCTAGAGCACCCTGTTTGGCATTAATTCAAATACATCGGCTTGCCGCGCGCCGACATAGGCGACATCCTCGGGCAATTCCGTAAAATCTAGAAATTGTTGATTGAAATATTGTACAAACCCGTCGGCCGAGCAGATGTAGATGGCCTGATCCATTTGTCCCACCTCGGGATCAGCATCCAATATCGACAATATGGTCCTGTATTCCGAAAATGGTTTCGAACCTTGTACCAATTTTGCGCAGTGTGTTTGTCGCCGGGTACATCATATTCGCAATGAATGAATAGAACGTTGCAATTGCAACATAGTTGTGTGGGAAGCCGGCGCCGAAAATCGGGACTTATTTTTCGGATTTTACCAGCGCCGTGCGGCGGCTATCGAGCATTTTCAGGATGGCGCCCAAGGTACGGTCGGATTTCAGGACGCCGCCGCGCCCCAGTATTTGATAGCCCGACGGCCGGCGGCCCTGTTTGCCCCGTTTGAGGATGGAATACATGGGCACGGCCGATACCTGGCCGTATATGGCGAAAATCGCGCCGCTTTCATTCCAATCGACGGTGTAATCCAGCCAATCCCCGGCGATGACGCCACGGCTGTATGATTGCAGAATTTCGCGCAATTCCTGGCGATTGAAAAAATCAGGCTTTCCCCTGGGGTTGGAGCCGCCGGCCTTGGGGTGGTGCCGGCGACGGGCCTGGTCGAAAGTGACAACCTCGGTCATCAGTATTTTGTTCTCCGGCCTGATGGCATCAATGGCCGCTATTGTGTCATGCATAATGGCAAGACGCCATATGTCCGTTGTCGATTTTCCGTAAGCTGGGAATTTCCTCCCGGCAACGGGATTGCACCTGGGCGCAGCGGTCGGCGAAGGCGCAGCCCTTATGCCGTTGGGTCTGACTGCTGATCTGACTCCCCAGGGCCGGGCGTTTGCGGCGGCCGGCGCCGATTTTTGGCACGGCATCGAACAGGGCTTGGGTGTAGGGATGAGCCGGCTTGGCGAATAACTGCGTGCGGCTGGCCTGCTCCACCACCCGGCCCAGGTACATCACCGCGACTTGATCGCAAACATAGTCCACGACACCCAGATCGTGGCTGATCAGCATATAGGTAATACCATATTCCTGGGCAAGGTCTTGCATCAGGTTCAGCACCTGGGCCTGTACCGAGACATCCAGGGCCGAAACCGGTTCGTCCGCGATGATCAGACGGGGTCGGGTGACCAGGGCGCGGGCGATGGCAATGCGTTGGCGCTGGCCGCCGGAGAATTCGTGGGGGTATTTATCCAGATCGGTGGCGCGCAATCCGACCGCATCAATGGCCTTGATGATGGCATCGTCGCGGCCCGCCGCGCGCTGGTCGGCTGGCAATGCGTCCAAAGTCTCGCCCACGATGCGGCCCACCGTATGGCGCGGATCCAGGGAGCCGTAGGGGTCCTGAAAGACCATCTGAAACCGGGCCCGGGCCCGGCGCAGTTCGCGAGCCGGCAGTTTGCTTAGATCCTGGCCCAGAATTTCAATCCCGCCCGATGTGGGCCGGTCCAGGGCCATGCACAGCCGGGCCAGGGTGGATTTGCCGCAACCCGATTCCCCGACCACGCCGAGACTGCGCCCCGCTTCAATCTCCAGATCGACACCGTTCAGGGCGAAAACGGTTTCGGGCCGGCGAAACAGACTTTCCCGCGGCAGCACGAACTGCCGGTGTAGATCCCGTGTACGCAGCACAATCTCGGCCATTATCCCACCCCCTCCACATGGTGACAGGCGGTTTGGTGCGCGGTCCCCCGTGGACCCATGGCGGTCATTTCGGGCGCCTGGCGCCAGCAGATATCGGTGGCCATGGCACAGCGGTCGGCGAAAGTGCAGGCGGGCGGCAGGTCGGCCAGTTCGGGCACGGTTCCGGGAATGGTCTTCAGGCGGCCCTGCCGGACCGCACCGGGGCGGGGGACGGCGGCGAACAGGCCTTGACTGTAGGGATGGGCGAGATTGTTGAACAGGCTATCGGTGGCGCCTTGTTCCACCACCGTACCGCCATACATTACCGCCACCTTGTCCACGGTTTCGCCAATCACCCCCAGGTCGTGGCTGATCAGGATCAGGCCCATGCCGCTGTCTTCCACCAGTTCGTTAATCAGGCCCAGGATTTGACCTTGTATGGTGACATCCAGGGCAGTGGTCGGCTCGTCCGCCAGCAGGATATCCGGGGCGCAGCTTAACGCCATGGCGATCATCACCCGCTGGCGCTGGCCGCCGGACAATTGGTGCGGATAGGCATCGATGCGCCGGGCCGGATCGGGCAGGCCGACCCGGTCCAACAGACGCAAAACCTCTTCCCGGGCGCCGGCGCCCCGCAGGCCGCGGTGCAGCCGAAGTGGCTCGGCAATTTGCCGGCCGATCCGGTGCACCGGGTTCAGGGAGGTCATGGGCTCCTGAAAAATCATCGCGATGCGGTTGCCGCGAATGCGGCACAGGGCGGCTTCATCCATGGACAGAAGATCCGTGCCGTCCAATTCGATCCGCCCCATCGCCCGGGCGCCGTCCGGCAACAGGCCCAGTAGCGACAACGCGGTGATGGATTTGCCGCAACCGGATTCGCCGACAATGCCCAGGGTGCCGCCCCGTTCCAACTCGAATGATACCCCCCGCACGGCGGCGGCCATGCCCCGGCTGGTTTGCAGTTCGACCGTTAGATCCTGGACCGATAACAGTACCATTGCCCCTACCTTCGCTGTGCCAGGCGCGGGTCGACCAGATCGCGCAGGCCGTCGCCAATCAGGTTCAAGCCCAGCACGGAGAGGACGATGGCCAGGCCCGGCCAGACCGCGATGATGGGTTTAAAGAAAATATACTTCTGGCTCTCGGCCAGCATGCGGCCCCAGCTTGGATCGGGCGGTTGCGAGCCGACGCCAAGATAGCTCAAGGCGGCCTCGGCCAGGATGGCGATGGCAAAGGAAATGGTTGCCTGCACCACGATGACCGAGATGATGTTGGGTAGCACATGGCCAAATGTAATGGCCACGTCGCCCTTGCCGGCGGCACGGGCGGCGAGGACGAATTCTCGTTCCCACATGCCGATGGCGGCACCGCGAACCTGCCGGGCAAAGACGGAAATATTGTAGATGCCCAAGGCCAGAATGGCATTGGTGATGCCCGGCCCCCAGCCGGCGGTGAGCAGAATGGCGATCAGAATGACCGGAAAGGCCATGTTCAGATCGCTGAACCGCATGATCACATCCTCGGTCCAGCCGCGCCGGGCGGCGGCCCACAGACCGAGGCTAACCCCGATCACGGCGCCCAGACTAACGGCAATCAGGCCCACGATGATGGACGTTTGCGCCCCGGCCATGATCATGGACAGGATGTCCCGGCCGAATTGATCCGTGCCGAACCAATGGCTCATGCTGGGCGGCCTTAATTTCTGGGAAATGACGATTTCAGTGGGCGAATGGGGCGTCCAGAACAAAGACAACAGGGCTAGAAATATCATCGTGCCGGTCAGGACAAAGCCGATCATGAAGGCCCGGTGACGCAAGGCCCGATGGATAAAACCTGGCATCGCGGCGGCCACGGATGCTTCAGGTATTACTGTTTCTGATTGCGCCATCGCCCGCCTCAGGCCTGAATTCGGATGCGCGGATCGACCAGGGCATAGAGGATATCGACCACGAAATTGACCACCACGACGATGGCCGCGAACAATAAAACGACGTTCTTCACCACCATCAGATCGCGGTTGGAGATCGCATCAAAAATCAGTTTGCCCACGCCCGGCAGGGCGAATACGTTCTCGATCACCAAGGTGCCGGTGACAACGGCGGAAACCAGGACCCCGCCGATGGTTAGAACCGGCACCAGGGCATTGCGCAGAACATGGCCCCACAGGGCGGCCCGGCGGCTCAACCCCTTGGCCCGTGCCGTGCGCACAAAGTCTTCCCGCGCCACCTCCAGGACCGCCGACCGGGTCACCCGGGTCATTATGGCCGTCAAACTCAAGGCCAAGGTGAACACCGGCAGTATCAGGGACCGGACACCGCGCCAGATACCCTCGTCCCAGCCGGGAAAGCCGCCCGACGGCAGCCAGCGCAGGATCACCGCAAACAGGATAATCAGCAAAATGCCGAACCAGAAATCAGGGATTGCCAGGCCAAGTTGGGAAAATCCCATGACGCCGTAGTCGCCGACCCGGTTGTGATTGGTGGCGGCGAAGATGCCCAATGACAGCGCCGCCAGGGTCGCCACCACCATGGCCCCGATGGCGAGCGGCAGGGTGACGGCCAGGCGCTGGCCGATCAACTCGGTCACCGGCACCTTGTAGACATAGGACAGCCCCATTTCGCCCCGAAACAGGCCGGCGATCCAATCGGCGTAACGGATTGGGGCGGGGCGGTCCAAGCCCAGTTCCAGGCGCAGCGCCTCGATGGCGCTGTCGGGGGCATCGACGCCCAGCATGGTCAGGGCGGGATCGCCGGGCAGAACTTCCAACAGCAAAAAGATGATCATCGAGGCGCCCGATACGGTGATCAGGAAGGTCAAAAAGCGCCGTGCCAGGAAAACAGACATCCTTCCGCTTTAACGCCGAACGGGAACCAGGGCAAGTTGGTTTGCCATAAAATAGCCGCAATCAGGTCTTGGCCATGCCTCATTATCCCATCAGTCTGACAATGTGAGCGGGCGGGATAGGGAGTTTCATCATGATCCTTGGCGATCTTGATCTGGACTGGGCCGAACAGGACCCGGACTATCTGGCCCGGGTCAAGGCGTTCCTGCAATCCACCGCAAAATCGGATATTTCCATTCCGGGCCACCCCTTTCCTCTAGCCCGCATTTCTCACACTGGCCATGCCCTGCGTCGGTCTGGGTCGGCCGATCCGCAAGGAGAAGGCCTGAAAGCGTAGCGGGGCTACGGTGAAGGCCTTTGATGCCGCGGGCGGGCGGCCCAGACCGCCCCTTCGGGCGTCGTTGTAGGCGCGATAGAGTGTGCCGATAACGACGCGCAGGTCATGGCCAATTTGAGAAATGCGGGTGGTGCATCAGTTTGATATTTGGAGGGCCGCACCGATTTCAAACTGATGCACTACCGCATAATAGTTGGGTATGGCCGCTGCGCAGCGCGAGAAGCAGGCGAAGATGTAGGCGCCAAAAAGTACAAGGCCCCGCCGGAGCGGGGGCACGGCTGTCACGTGAAATGGGGGATTGTGGGGCTGGAAAATCTTGCGATAGATCAAAGCGGCGGTATCACGGAAATGCGACTATGGTTCACAAAGTCTTATCAACCCCTTAATCGAATATTATTTCAATTGCAATCAAATGTCGCCGGGCCATATAATGGTTAAGGACATCACGATAGCCACGGCCATTGCATTAAATTACGCAATGGCGTATAATGTCTGAGATTATACAACGAAAAAGCGCAACGGGTCGGGAGAGCGGCCAATTTTGGGGCAGCGTGGCTGAAATGAACAATCAAACTGGGACAGCCTTGACGATTGCCTTGGCTGTACTCATTGCGCTCGGTGGTTGGCAGCTTGTGCGCACCTCGGATTCCTATGAAATTGTGGGTGAAGTGCGGGGACAGCTGGCTTCAATCAATGGCACTATTTTGTCCCTCAGGGATGATGTTAAAGATGTTCGCACGGACCTGAAGGATATCCGCGCTGATTTCGGCGGGAAGCTTGATGGCGTGTGATCGGATTTGGCGGCATTGAAGCTTGGTATCGATAGAGTTGGGGCGCGGCTGGATGCCAGCGAAACCTTGATCGGCAGTATCGATACTCGTGTGAATGACAGCCAGGCAAGACTCTTTGTAATTGGCGATGGCCTGCGTGAAAACAAGGTAAGGCTTGATGCGGCGCTAGAAACTATGTTGCAATTGCAAAATGCCGCCGGAACGGCCGTTACCGCCGCCATTACCGAGAAGATCGAAAGTATTATGAAATCCTATGGCCTTAAGAAGCCGGAGGGCTAGGCCGCAATCTTAGCGGACGCCTTTCCGTGCCGCATTGAACTGTCCGCCATCGCACCGCAGGCCATCGGGGCGCGGCGGTTTTATTTGGCAGAACCCATCTGGCGATGATGTTTCGATCCCCCGCCGGCCCGACCCTCAAGGCAACCCGAAATGCGGGCTAGATAGCCACCCGGCCGAACTTGGTCTAAAATAGCATCTCTAGACGGCCGTTTATGGTTAGTTTAAGGAGGTGCAAGATGGTCCTGGAAGTGACGCCGCTGGATGAAACTCTGGGCGCGGTCGTGCATGGCTGGGATCCCCATGCGGCGCTCCCGGCCCGGGACGTGAACATCATTCGCGGTG
>JAYGEA010000253.1:0-19362 GCA_046582635.1 Alphaproteobacteria bacterium | reverse complement strand
CGCGTCCGATTTCACCTTGCCGTGCTCAATGGAGACCGTCTCGGACAGCGCGTCCATATTCTTCTCGAGCAGATCCTTGAAGCGGAACATCACCCGGGCCCGGTTGGAGGGCGAGGTGGCGGCCCATTCGGGGAAGGCCTTGAGGGAAGATTCGATGCAGCCCCGCACCTCCGCCGCCGAGGCCAGGGGCAGTTCGGAAATCTGCTCGCCCGTGGAGGCGTTATAGACCGGGCTGGTGCGGCCGCCGTCGCCAGGGACATGTTCGCCGTGAATGAAATGGCTGAGTTGTTTCATATTATTTTTGTCCATCTACCAGGCCCGGGTCCCGCACGGCGCCATGGGCGGCACTGCGGGCCAGAGCGGCATAAGCGCGGAGCGCGCGGGAGACCTTGCGGTCGCGGTTTTGTGCTTTCCAGCCACCATCCTCGCGGGCATTCATGACCTGATGGCGGCGTTCGATCTCCTGGCTGTCCACGTTCAGTTGCAGACTGCGATCGGGAATATTGATCTCCACCTGGTCGCCATTTTCCACCAGCGCAATCAGGCCGCCCTCGGCCGCCTCGGGCGAGATATGACCCAGGTCTTTCAGGTGCACATGCCCCGGCACGAATTGCGCAAACGAATTGGCAATGGCGATGATCGGCTCGTTCAAATCCTGCTCCGCCGTCCCCGTGGCCCGCCACAACGCGCGCGCGGCGGCATTCTGGGTCCCTTGCGTGGTGCGATGGGAGCGATAGGCGGGCATGGCGGTGGCTTCCCTGTCATCGTGTCGGCTGTCGGATTTGGAGCCGGAACCTAACAGGTTAGACGGGGGGATAACAGTGAGGAACAGCCCGGTTCGCGCGACAACGATCACAACAATTGATTTAGTCATGAAATTTTAGTAAACTAGATTAAACAACTAGTTATAATACATGGTCTCAGACAATGATTAAAGTCGGCGCATTTGAAGCCAAAACCCATCTGTCGGCCCTGCTTGAAAAAGTGAGCCGCGGTGAGGAGGTGCTCATTACCCGGCGTGGCAAGGCTGTTGCCCGTCTGGTGCCCGCCGAAACGGCTGATCAGTCACGAATTAGCGCCGCTATCGATGAATTGCTGACGTTGCGCGCGGAGGTGACCCTCAAGGATGCGGATTGGAAAACATTGCGGGATGAGGGACGGCGTTAGGACGCGGCGGTGAGCGCCTTTGTCCTGGATTGTTCCATAGCGGCGGCCTGGCTGTTTGCGGACGAGGCCCGCCCCGAAACCGATAACCTGTTAGACATCTTGGCCGAACACGGCGCACTTGTGCCGAACCTTTGGCATTTGGAGGTGGCCAACGTCCTGATCCAGGCCGAGCGGCGGGGACGCATCACCGCCGCACAGATTTCCACCCGCCTGGAACTTCTCGCCAACCTGCCGATTATCACCGATACGGAAACCAGCCCCCGCGCCTTCAGGGAGATCCTAACCCTGGCCCGCTCGCAAACCCTGACAACCTACGACGCGTCCTATCTGGAACTGGCCATACGACGCGGTATTCCGCTGGCCACCCAGGACAAGGCCCTCGTCCGCGCGGCGAATGCAGCCCAGGTGGCAACTTTGCCTGCCTAGCCGGAAGAGATCAGGGCTGGAACTGGGGCCGGTTACGCCTGGGCCCCATCAGACCGGAACGCCGCGGCCGATGTCGATGTATGCGGTGTCGTGGGCGAGGGGGGTGGTGACGATTTTGGATGGTTCGCGCCAATACCGGTGCTCGGTGAGGTCTTCGGCGATGTAGAGGAAACGGGGCACGGCATGCGGCGCGGTGGCGGCCGGCAGGATCAGCACAAACACTTCATGAACGCTGCCGTCGGCCAGATGCAACCGCTGCGTGCCAAACATGCCGCACGGCGTCTCGGCCACATTTCGATATCGTTCAAAGCGTTGCGCGCGATCCTTGGGCGCAACCAAATCCAGGGCATTCTCGCCCTTGCGGTCGTAGCCGGTACGTTGCACCACGTTCGAGGCATGCAGGCGAAATGAAATCCGCTCCAACGATTCAATTTCCAGGATCGACACGGCGGCCATTGCCGCGCGAAGGTCTTCGGGGCGGATATGCTTTCGCAAGGGAACGATGCCGCTCTTGCGCCAGTTCAGCCATGCGCCAGGCAATTGGCGGCTGTTGGGCAAATTGGCAAGCCGATCAGTAAGTTGCGCCAGAGAGATCATGGAGCGCTTTTATATAGTGTGTGCCTAAGGAACAAGTTAAAAACGGCGGCAATAGCGGCGGGGGGGTCCACGCATTTGCCTTCCCTGCCCGGGAACGCTATCAAATTGGCAAGCGACATCGTGCGTTCCACACAGGAGTAAGTTTCATGCCGGCGGACAAGACCAACTGGGTTGTGGGCAAGGTGCTGGCGGAACAGGCCCGCGTGCGGGGCGCGCGGCCGTTTATTCAGTTCGAACAAGGGCACATGCACACCTACGCGGAGGCGCACGCCCTGGGCAACCGGGCGGGTAATGGCTTTGCGGGCGTCGGAATTGGGTTCGGCGACAATGTGGCGGTGATGTTGAACAACCGCCTGGAGTATCTGTGGTCCTGGATCGGGTTGAGCCGGATCGGCGGCGTGCTGGTGGGCATCAACACCGCCCTGAAAGGCAGCTTTTTGACCCACGTTCTGAGCAATACCAAGGCGCGGGTGGGGGTGTTCGAGCCGGAGTTTCTGCCCTGGCTGGCGGATATCGAAGACACCGTGCCGGACATGGCCGTGGTTTATGTGCCCGGCGATGTTTATGACCCGGATAACCTGCCCGCCTTCAAACGTATCGAGGTGCGGAATTTCGACGAGGTCATGGCCGGGGCCCCGGACGATATCAGTCCTGCAGAGGGGGCGGAGGTCACCTATCGCGACATCGGCATGATCATGTTCACCTCGGGCACCACGGGGCCGTCCAAGGGCGCCTTGATGCCCCATGGACACTTGTATCTGTTCGGCCATTGCATGGAGACCCATCTGGGGCTGACGGAGGACGATCATTATTACATCTGCATGCCGCTGTTTCATGCCCAGGGCATCATGATGCAATTCTTCGCAACCCTGATCGCGGGGGGCAGCGCCGTGCTGGTCAAACAATTCCGCGCCACGTCGTGGATCGATGAAATTCGCGATCATGGCTGCACCGTGACCAATCTGCTGGGCGTGATGAACGATTTTGTGCTGCGCCAGCCGGCCAGGAACACCGACACCGATAACAAACTGCGCATGGTCTCCGCCGTGCCGGTCACCGACGAGACGTTGGAAAACCTGCGCACGCGCTTCGCCATTCCCAAATTCAACGAAATCTTCGGCATGACCGAGGTTAATCTGCCCGTGGCCCGGCCCCTGGATGCGCCGGACGAGGCGGGCTGTTCCGGCAAGGTCTGGGATGAATATTTCGAGGTCATCGTGGCCGATCCGGACACGGACGAGGAAGTGCCCTTTGGCGAGGTCGGCGAAATTCTGGTCCGGCCCAAGGAACCCTACTGCTTCATGGCCGGCTATAACGGCATGCCCGAACGCACGGTGGAGACCTGGCGGAATTTCTGGTTCCACACAGGCGACGCGGGCAGGATGGATGCACGCGGCTACCTCTGGTACATCGACCGCATCAAGGACACCATCCGGCGGCGGGGGGAAAATATCTCTTCCTTCGAGGTGGAGGCGGTGTTTCTGGATCACGACGCGGTCAAGGAATGTGCCGCCGTCGCCGTGAAGGCGGAAATGGGCGGCGAGGACGAGGTGCTGATCTGCATCATCCTGGAAGACGGCGCCGCCCCACCCGCGCCCGAGGACCTGCTGGATTACGCCGCCGCCCGCATGCCCTATTTCGCGGTGCCGCGTTTTATTGACTATGTGGACGAAATTCCCACCACGCCCACGGCGAAAATCCAAAAGAACAAACTGCGCGACCGCGGCCTGAGCGCCAGTGCCTGGGACCGGGAGGCAGCGGGCTATAAGGTCCGTCGTGGATAACGTCGGCGGAGCTATGAATACGGGGACACGTAACAAGTACATGTCCCCCCATTCACCCCTATCGCCGGAGCATAACGGGGACATGTACTTGCTACGTGTCCCCGCAATGGGGCCAGACGCCCAAGCATGAGAAAACCCACCGCCCGCACCGCCCCCGCCCTGCTGGACGAAATGGCCGCCTGGCAGCCGGACCACGAATGCATCGTCGACGGCGGCCGCCGCTGGACCTATGGCCAATTACAGGCGGAAGCCAAATCCCTGGCCGCCGGGCTGTGGGATTTTGGCGTCCGCCCCGGCCATCGGGTGGCCATTCTCATGGGCAACCGGGCGGAATGGCTCTCCGCCTACTTCGCCATCCTGGGCCTGGGCGCCGAGGCGGTGGCGCTAAACACCTGGCTGACGCCCGCCGAACAGGCCTATCAATTGAACCACGCCGAAGTCTCCACCTTGATCATGGCGGGGAGGTTCCGGAACCGCGATGTTTTAGCGGAGTTGGAGCAGATGCGGGCCATTGGTTTGCCGATCTTGCAACGCCTGGTCGTTCTTGATGATCGCCTGCCCAATGGCGTTCCCGATGGCGTTCCCGATGGCCTGCCCAATGGCCTTCCCGGTGGCGCAATGGCGTTTGCGGATCTAGCCGGTGAGCTTGACGAGAGGCGGTGGTGCACGGCGCTGGACACGGACGTCGCCTGCATCCTCTACACCTCCGGCTCCACCGCCCGGCCCAAGGGCGTGCCCTTGCTGCACGGCGGCCTGATCGACAATATGTGGGAAATTGGCGAGCGTCTGCATCTAAGCCCCGATGACCGCCTGTGGTTCGGCATCTCCCTGTTCTGGTCCTTTGGCTGCGTCAACGCCCTGTTCGCCATGATGAGCCACGGCGGCACACTGGTCCTGCAGCACCATTTCGATGCCGGCGAGGCTTTGGTGCTGATCGAGGGGGAACGCTGCACGGTGTTCTACGGCACCCCCAACATTGCCCTGGCCCTGGCGGAACATCCCGACCGCGCCGGGCGCGACCTGAGCAGCCTGCGCACGGGCGCGGCCATCGGCACGCCGGAACAAATGCAGATGATCGTGGACCTGGGCGTCAGCGAAATCTGCAATGTCTATGGCCTGACCGAAGGCTATGGCAACTCGGCGGTCACGGATGCCGCCGCCCCCCTCGAACATCGGCTGACAGCCAGCGGCGAACCATTGGATGGCGTCGAATTGCGCATCCTTGATTTGGACAGCGGCCAGGCCCTGCCCCAAGGCGCGGTCGGGGAAATCGCCCTCAGGGGCCGGGTCACGCCCGGCTATTTGAACGACACCGTGGCGACGGCCAACAGCCGTACGGCGGACGGCTTTTTCCTGACCGGCGATCTTGGCCTGCTGGATGAAAAGGGCTGGGTGCAATTCCAGGGCCGGGCCAAGGAGTTGATCAAATCGGGGGGCATCAACATCGCCCCGGCGGAGATCGAGGCGGTCTTGCGGGAACATGGGTCGGTGGACTCCGTCTTCGTCACCGGCCTGGCCGACGCGCGCCTGGACGAAGCCATTGGCGCGGTTGTGATCCTGCATTCAGGCATGGCGGCGACCGAGGGCGAATTGCGGACCTTTTGCCGGCAGTCGCTCGCGTCTTACAAAGTGCCGCAAAAATTTGTCTTCGTGGCGGCGAACCAATTGCCCGTGACCTCGACCGAAAAACTGCAGCGCAACCGCCTAGCGGAACTTTTTCAGGGGTCTGATCGCGTCTAAAAAAAAATTGCGCCGTAACTTGTACTACAGTTTGCGAAAAATCGAGGCCGGGTCAACGCGCATCCAAATAGAATAGTGCGTACAGATCATCGTCGTCCGACCAAACGCGAGACACTGTAAATCCGGCATTAACTGCAAAATCCCGGAATTCATCAATGGTATATTTATTGGCATGCTGGGTATGAAGAACGTCATTGCGGCGCATTTCGAACCGCCGTCCGAGGACCGTAAATGCCTGATCCCTTAGGCTTTGAATGCCGATATCCACACGCCCGAATTCGGGCCGGTAGACGGCATGATGGCGATAGGCGGCAACATCAATATCGCCGTCCAATTCCCTATTTATGCGGCTCAGCAAATTCAAATTGAACGCCGCGCTGACGCCCTGGGCATCGTTATAGGCAGCCTCAAGAACGGCAACCTCCTTTTTCAGATCGACCCCGATCAGCAGCGCACCGCCGGCCAGCATTTGCCGCGCCCGAGCCATGAAGCCAGAGGCTTCGGAATGCGTGAAATTCCCGATCGTGGAACCGGGAAAGAAACCCAGACGCCGGCCCCCGGCCGCCGTGGGGATGTGGGGCAATTCGAAAGAGCCAAGGAAATCGGCGCAGACGGCATGCACGGCGATGTCGGGATAATCAGCCGCAAACGTCTCGGCCGCGGTGCGCAGATAATCACCGGATATATCCAATGGGACAAATGCCGCCGGCGTGGTCAAGGCATCCATTAGGATACGGCTTTTCACGCTCGACCCGCTGCCGTAGTCGACAACATAGCTGTTGGGGCCGACAATAGCCGCGATTTCTAGGCCGTGGGCCGTCAACAGGGCCTTTTCCGTACGGGCCTGATAATACTCTGGGACAGTCGGGATGATATCAAACAGCCGCGAGCCTTCTTCGTCATAGATGAATTTACTGGGAATGGACTTGGGTGTCATCTCAAGGCCATTGAGAACGGCGTCACGAAAACTTTCTTCCGGCGGACCGAAATCGTGAAACTTTATTGCGCTGGCGGTTTCATTTGGAGCTGCCACGATACGATTCCCCAACAATCAGATACTGAACCCGCCGACCTTGGTTTCCAAATATTCGTAAATGCCTTCCCGGCTGCCTTCACGACCCAGGCCGCTGTCCTTCATGCCCCCGAACGGCGCGGCGGCGGAGGCTGGATTGATGTCGTTGATGCCGATGATGCCGAATTGCAGGCCTTCGAACAGGCGCATGGCCTGGGTCAGGTTCTGGCTGTAAACGTAAGCGGCCAGGCCGTAGTGGGTGTCGTTGGCCATGGCCAGAACGTCGTCGCCGTCATCGAAGGGCACCACGGCCGCGACCGGGCCGAAGGTCTCTTCGCGGTAGATCAGCATCTCGGGGGTGACGTTCGTTAAGACCGTAGGGGCGAAGAAATGGCCCTGCCCCAGATCGCCATCGGTCAGGCGGGCCCCGCCGCACAGCACCGTGGCGCCCTTGGCAATGGCATCGTTGACCTGGTTCTCCACCTTGGCCACGGCCGCCTCGTTGACCAGGGGTCCGATGGTGACGCCCAGTTCCATGCCGTTGCCGGCCTTCATGCCGGCCACCCGCCCGGTCAGGGTTTCGAGAAAGCGGTCCAGGATATCCCGATGCACGAAGATGCGATTGGGGCTGATGCAGGCCTGTCCGGTGTTGAGGAATTTGACCAATTGCAGGCCCTTGGCCGCATGCACCGGGTCGGCGTCTTTCAGCACCAGGAACGGCGCATGGCCGCCCAATTCACAGCTGACCCGCTTCATGTTGCCAGCGGCCTTGCCCGCCAGCATCTTGCCCACGGCGGTGGAGCCGGTGAAGGTCAACTTGGCCACCTTGGGATTGGAGGTGAATTCCTCGCCCACGGGGACCGGATCGCCGGCCGTGACGAGGTTCACAACGCCGGGGGGAAAGCCGGCATCCTCGAATATCTTGAAGGTTTCAATAGCCGTCAGGGGCGTGGCCTCGGCCGGTTTCAAGACAACCGTGCAGCCCGCCGCCAGGGCCGGGCCCAATTTTCGGGTGATCATGGAAATGGGATAGTTCCACGGTGTAATCGCCGCCACCACGCCGACGGGCTGGTGCAGGACGTGGAAACGTTGATCGGGCCGCGCCGAGGAGATGATCTCGCCATAGACCCGCTTACCCTCCTCGGCGAACCATTGCAGGAAATCGGAGGCGTATTTTACCTCCGTCATGGCGGCACGCAGGGGTTTGCCCTGTTCCGCCGTCATCACCTTGGCCAGCGCCTCCTGGCGTTCCAACATCAGGGCATGGGCCCGCATGAGAAATTCCGCACGCTGGTAAGGCGTGGTGGCGCGCCAGGTGACAAGGGCCTCGGCCGCCGCCTCAATGGCCGCCCGCGCCGCCTCCCGGCCGCCGTCGGGCAAGGATTTGATGACAGCCCCGGTGGCTGGATTGAGGACGTCGAATTCAGAGCCGCTGGGCTCGGTGGCCCAATTTCCCCACATTCCATTGATATACATGGTTCGTCCTCTCGTTCGTTGTCATCCGATAGGGGCATAGCGCGGCTGCCCCCGGGGGTCTAGTGTCCTGGTCATTTTTCTGCTCGTAGCGGCTAGATATCGCCGCCATTCGCTCTATTTCTTAAGACAGTGAGGGGGATAGGCTCGTGATCGAGTATTTGTTATGCCGAAGCCATCCGATGTTTTGACCAAAGCCGCGTCCGGGACGGACCCGGTTGCGGTTGGCGGGGCCGCTGATCAAGGTCTCGACGATTTGAAATCACTGCGCCGGCGTTTATCCGAACTGCAGTCCGCATTGACGGCGGCCGAAAGCCGACAGGGTAGCGATAAGGTGCCAGCCGGGACCTTGGAAAATCTGGTCCAAGCGCGCTTGCGGGATTTTGCCGCGACCATGACCGGTTGGTTTTGGGAAACCGATGCCGCCCTGCGTTTCACCTACTTTTCTCCCAGCGTGGAGGACATCACCGGGGTGCCGGCGGAATGGCACTATGGCAAAACCAGGGAGGATTTCGGCCTTCCCGAATCCGTGCGGCCCGAGGATTGGGAAGCCCATCTCGATTGCCTGCGCCGGCGGGAGCCGTTCACGGACTTTGTCTTTCAGCGGCGCGGCCCCGATGGTGTCAGATGGATGCGGACCAGCGGCAAACCCGTTTTCGATGGCCTTGGAAATTTTTGGGGCTATCGCGGCACGGCTTCGGTCATCACGGAGGAAATGGAGGCCAAACAACGCAGTGAACGTCTGACCGCGGCAATCGAGAATCTTGATGAACTGTTTGTCCTCTGGGGGCCGGATGATCGTTTGGTGGCCTGCAACCAACAATTCCGCGATATCAACGCCAGGGTTATTGACAGCGTCCAGCCCGGTGGATTGTTCGAGGATCATATTCGCGCCGCCATGGCGGCGGGGTTGTATCCCGCAGCCGAAGGCTGGGAGGAAGAATGGATACAAAACCGCCTGGCCCAGCACCGCGACCCCGGCGCTCCGTTCGAAATGCTGCGCCAGGACGGCCGTTGGATCCTGTTGAGGGAACAACGTCTGCCCGATGGTTCCACCGCCACTATTTCCACCGATATCACCCTACGGAAACAGGCCGAACAGGCCTTGGCCGACAAGCATGATATCCTGAACACCGTACTTGCGACCATTCCGGACGGCGTCCAGGTCCTGGACCGAACTCTCGATCTCGTGGCCTGGAATGACCGACTGTTCGATGTCCTGGAGCTGGACGCAGCGGAAATTCTGCATGCGGAAAATCCCGGCCAGGCCTTTCAGGATGCCATGGCCGAAAACATATCGGATAGCACCAAGGAGACCCGGTCAGGCATGGCAACCCTGGAAATCATGGGCCGCACCTCGGCCCCGGTGCAATACGATCCCATTCGTTATGAACAGCAGTTGATCAGCGGCAAATGGATCGAATGCCGCGGCCACCCCCTGCCCGGCGGCGGCTCCCTGGCGATCTATCGCGATATCAACGAAAGCAAACACTTATTCGCGCAGCTGGAGGAACTGGCCACCACCGATGCCCTGACGGGGGTCCCCAACCGGCGCAGTTTTCTGGAACGGGCCACGGGGGAATTTTCCCGCGCCAAAAGAAACCGCCATGATATGTCGATCCTGATGATCGACGTGGATCACTTCAAGGCCATCAACGACCGGCATGGTCATGCCGCGGGCGACCAAGTCCTCCGCCATATCGCCCAGGCCTGTAACGGAGCCTTGCGCGGTTCGGACATTTTGGGCCGCATCGGCGGCGAGGAATTCGCCGCCCTGCTGCCCGAGGCCGACGGCGCCACGGCCGGCCTGGTAGCCGACCGCTTGCGCCGCGCCGTGGTCAACATCGCCAGCGAGACTGGCGCCACGCGCACCCCCGTCTCGGTCAACATCGGCATCGCTACCTCTCAATTGTGCGCCGAAAGCCTCGAAACCATCATGGCCAATGCCGACACCGCGCTGTATCAGGCGAAACAGGACGGCCGCAACAGAGCGGTGGCATTAGCTGGGTCAGAATCCTAGGCCGTATTCTTGAACAGCTCCCGGCCGATTAGCATGCGGCGGATTTCCGAGGTGCCGGCGCCGATTTCGTAGAGTTTGGCATCCCGCAACAGACGGCCCGTGGGATAGTCGTTGGTGTAACCGTTGCCGCCCAGGGCCTGCACCGCCTCCAACGCCATCCAGGTCGCCTTTTCCGCCGCATACAGAATGGCTCCGGCGGCATCCGTGCGGGTGGTATCTCCCCGGTCGCAGGCCTGTGCGACCATATAGACGTAGGATTTGGCGGCGTTCATGGTGGTGTACATATCGGCGATCTTGCCTTGCATCAGCTGGAATTCGCCAATGGGCTGGCCGAACTGTTCCCGCTGGTGGATATAGGGCATGACCACGTCCATGCAGGCCTGCATGATGCCCAAGGGGCCGCCCGAGAGTACCAGGCGTTCGTAATCCAGCCCGCTCATAAGGATGCGCACGCCCTCGCCCTCGGCGCCCAGGATATTCTCCGCCGGCACGGCGCAATCCTCAAACAGCAATTCGCAAGTGTCCGAGCCGCGCATGCCCAGCTTGTCCAGTTTTTGCGCCGTGGAAAAGCCGGCAAAACCTTTTTCGATCAAAAAGGCGGTGATGCCGCGCGGCCTGGCATCCGGATCCGTCTTGGCGTAGACCACCAGGGTATCGGCCTCGGGTCCGTTGGTGATCCACATCTTGGAGCCGTTGAGGATATATTGATCGCCTTTCCTTTCGGCCCGCAGACGCATGGAAACCACATCCGAACCCGCGCCAGGCTCGCTCATGGCCAGGGCGCCCACATGTTCGCCGCTGATCAGTTTCGGCAGATAGCGGTTTTTTTGTTCCGCCGTGCCCTGGCGGCGGATCTGATTAACGCACAGATTGGAATGGGCCCCGTAACTGAGCCCGACGGAAGCGGAGGCGCGGCTGATCTCCTCCATGGCCACGCAATGTTCCAGATATCCCAGGCCGGCGCCGCCATATTCCTCTTCCACCGTCACGCCCAAGACGCCCAGATCACCCAGCTGGGGCCACAGATCCCGGGGGAATTTGTTGGAGGCATCAATTTCCGCCGCCCGGGGGGCAATGTTGTCGGCGGCGAAAGCGGCAATGGAATCGCGGATCATATCGGCGGTTTCGCCCAGGCCAAAGTCAAAGGCGGGCAACACGTTGGGGATCATGACGGGCCTCGTCTCGCTACAAAAAGATCAACCATGATAGCAAGCCTAGTGGCGACCGCCGCCATTGAATTAGACGCGGCTGATCCGGTAGGCGCAGCGCCGGGCCCCGGCCAGAATATGATCCGTCCGCTCGACCCGGGCGCCCGGGCCCAGAACGTCCTGAAAGATCTCCATCTCAGAGCGGCAGAAACCCTGGCACAGGGTGGCGGCGGCGCAAATGGGGCAATGATTTTCCACCAGCAGATATTCGCCCCGCTTGGTTTCCGACCATTCCGCCATGTAACCTTCCCGCGCCCGCACCTCGGCCAGGGCCTTCACCCTGACCTTGAGGCCACGGCAGGAATTCAATGCATCGCGATAGGTGGCCAGGGTTGCTGTCTCCCTGTGGCGGATAAGCCGTTCCAAGCCCGCCTCGCCAAACACCGCGCCGGTGGCGTGCAGCAATTCCAAGGTCAGATCCGCATGGCGGTCGGGAAAGCGGCCATGGCCGCTGTCGGTCAGACGCCAATACCGCCGGGGCCGGCCGCGCCCATGTTTGCGGTCCTCGGCCGCGATCAGTCCGGCTTCCGCAAGCTTGGCCAGGTTCTGTTGCGCGCCCGCCGTGGTGATGCCCAGAACCGTACCGGCCTGGGAGGCGGTTTGCGGACCCTGGCTTTTCAGCAGGTGGAGGATTTTCTGTTCGGATGCATTGGCCATGGCGGGTATCTTTTTAAAACAGTTTGCTTTCAAAAAATACTTAATAGTTCCATGCTGCGCCCATGCCGAAGCTAACACTGAGCGTCCTGGACCAATCCCCCATCAGCGCGGGCGGTGACGGGGCCCAGGCCATCGCCGAAACCCTGGCTCTGGCCCGCCATTGCGACGGCCTGGGCTATTACCGCTATTGGCTGGCCGAACATCACGACACGCCGGCCCTGGCGGGCAGCAGCCCAGAAATTCTAATCGCCAGGGTCGCCGGTCTGACGGAACACATGCGCATCGGCGCCGGCGGCATCATGGTGAACCATTACACCCCATTACAGGTGGCGGAGAATTTTCGCCTGCTGGAGGCCCTGTTCCCCGGCCGCATCGATCTTGGCCTGGGCCGGGCGCCCGGCGGCGCCCGATGGACCGATAGCGAATATTTTCAACATCTTCACCACCTGTTGGAATTGCTGGACGATCCCGATGTTCTCTCCGGGTCGGGCCGGCCCGAAGTCTGGATGCTGGGATCATCGGCACACTCAGCCCGACATGCGGCGGCATTGGGCCTGCCCTATTCCTATGCGCACTTCATCAATCAACAGGGCGGCGCGGCGGTGATGTCCACTTACCAACAGGCGTTTCAGGCATCCGACTATCTGGCGCAAGCGGTGGGCAGCATCGCCGCATTCGTGATCTGCGCCGAGACCCAGGCGGAGGCCGACCGCCTGGCCCTGAGCCGGGAAGGCTTTCTGGTCAGCCAGCGCACCGGCATCCCCGGTCCGATCCCGGCGCCCGAAACCGTGCGCGGCACGGCCCACACACCACCGCAACAGCGCATGATGGCCCATTTTCGGAGCCACTCCATCATCGGCCCGCCGGACAAGGTCCGCTCGCAGCTCCTGTCGCTGGTCCATGCCCATGACGTCGCAGAAGTCGTGGTGGTAACCATCACCCATGACTTCGCGGCCCGCCTGCGCTCCTACCAATTACTGGCCGCGGCCTTTTAAGTGCGCGGCAAATCCTCTTCCGCCATCAGCATTGCCGCCGCCTGATCGAAGGCCATCACCGTCCGCTCCAGATCCTCGTCGTCGTGGGTGGCCGAAATGACGCCGCCGCCCGCACCGGAGATATCGACGCCACCGATCAGCAGAGCCAGGCGCAGCTTGTTCATCAGCCCGGGGGGTTTGGCCTTTATCTCCTGATAGGGAATGGCGAGAGGGTCGAAATTCAGCGGATCGACGGCCTGGCCCTTGGCATTCATGAAAACAAAAAAACTGGCCTGCTCGCCATACGCCGCCCAGGCCAGGCCCCGGTCGGCGAAGACCTGGTTCAGGCGTGGCCGCAACCGGGCGCCAAAGGAAGCCGCGCGGTCCGTGGCGTCGGTGCTGGCGATGATCTGCAATGTTTTTGCCCCGGCCGCCGCCGAAAGGGGATTGGCATTGAATGTGCCGGGATGGTGGATCTTTTCGAACGAACGGTCCGCCGCCGCCTGGAAATCCAGATGGTCGAGAATGTCCGCCCGTCCCGCCACCGCGCCGCCGGGCAGACCGCCGGACAGAATTTTCGCCAGGCTGATCAAATCCGGCGTCACGCCCAGCAGACCTTGGGCCCCGCCCTTGTGCACGCGGAAACCGGTGACCACCTCGTCCATGATCAGCAGCACCCCGTGCTGTTCGGTAATCTGGCGCAACTGGGCGACAAAATCCGGGGCCAGGGGCGCCATGCCGCCGCCGCCGCCCGTGGGTTCCAGGATGACAGCGGCGATGTCGGGATCATTTTCCAGCGCCTGGGCCACGGCGTCGATATCGTCCGGGTCCAGCAGCAGCACTTGCGCCGCGACCTCCGGCAAGACGCCGGGGCTGGCGGTGCCGTCGAAATGGCCACTGACGCCAAAGGCCATGTGGTCGTGCCAGCCGTGAAAATGAGTGCGGAAGCGGGCAATGCGGCTGCGGCCCGTATAGGCACGGGCCAGGCGCATGGCCAGCAGGGTCGCCTCCGTCCCGGAGGCGGTAAAGCGGATCCGTTCGGCGGCCGGCATCAAGACCTGCACGGCCGCCGCCCAGGCCACTTCGAACTGATGGGAAGAGCCGAAATGGGTGCCCGCTGCCAGGGCCTCCTGGATACAGCCCTCGACCTCGGCATTACGGTGGCCCAACATCAAGGCCCCATGGCCGCCGAAATAATCCACGTATTCGTTGCCGTCCGCATCCCATTTGCGGGAACCAAGGGCGCGTTCCACGTAGATGCCGTAGGGCGTGGTGTGCCGTGAATCGTGCGTAATGGCGGAGGGGAAGTAGGCGCCCGCCTGTTCGGCCAGGGCCTGGGACGATGGCGTGCGCTCAACATATTTGTTCTGAATGGGGGAATTGCTCAACATGATGGAGGCTCTTTTGCTTTTGGGGTTGTGGGCGATGTTAGCATTCCCCAGCCCTTTGTTGGCAAATATTCAACCATTCAGCGCCGGAACGTGGCACAATATAATTTTCATAATACGTGATGGGCCAACTTGCGGGAGAGCTGATCATCGCGATTACTGGAGCGGGCACGGGCGGCATGGAGCATTTTCCCTTGATGATCCCTGGCGGGATGTCCGCCGCCGACCCGATCTCGGTCAGCGCGCCCTATGACGGCAGCGCCATTGCCACCGTCGCCACGGCGGACGGCGGCACTGTGGAGACGGCCCTGGCCAATGCCCATGCCCTGTTTGCCGACCGGGCGCAATGGTTGAGCGCACCACGGCGAATTGAAATCCTGGAAGGCACCATCAAAATTCTGGCCGGCGATGCCGACATGTATGCTCTTGAGGCGGCGCGGGAGGGGGGCAAGCCGCTGCTGGATTCCCACGTCGAGGTGGCCCGGGCCATCGAGAGCCTGAAACTTTGCGTCGAAACCCTGCGCACCGACGGCGGCAGCGCCGTGCCCATGGGCCTCAACCCCGCCTCCGCCAACCGCTTGGCCGTTACCCGCTGCGAACCCATCGGCGTCGTGGTCGCGGTCAGCGCCTTTAATCACCCCCTGAACCTGATTGCCCATCAGGTGGGGCCGGCGGTGGCGGTCGGTTGTCCGGTGATCATCAAACCGGCCGGCGATACGCCGCTGTCCTGTTTGCGTCTGGTCCGGGCCCTGCGCCAGGCCGGCCTGCCCGATGCCTGGTGTCAACCCACGATCACCGCGACCAGGGATGTGGCCACCGCCCTGGTGACCGATGCAAGGGTGGCGTTCTTCAGCTTCATCGGTAGCGCCGACGTGGGCTGGCGGTTGCGCGCACAGTTGAGCCCCGGCACCAGGGCCGCCCTGGAACATGGCGGGGCCGCGCCGGTCATTCTGGCCGCCGACGCGGACATGGCCGTCACTCTGCCGGCCATCTTGAAGGGCGGCTTCTATCATGCCGGACAGGTCTGTGTTTCGGTGCAGCGGGTCTTTGCCCATGAGAGCATTGCCCGGGATTTTGCCGAAGAACTTGCGGCGGGGGCAGCGAAGCTCATCGTCGGCGACCCGACGGATGCCGCAACGGACGTCGGCCCGTTGATCCGACCGCGGGAGGTCGAGCGCGTGGATGCCTGGGTCGGCGCGGCGCGGGACGGCGGTGGGGAAGTCCTCTGCGGCGGCGCCCCCATCAGCGACACCTGTTATGCCCCCACCGTGCTGTTCAATCCGCCGGAGACGGCGGCGGTCTCTGCCCGGGAAGTTTTCGGGCCCGTGGTCTGTGTCTATCCCTACAGCGATATTGACGACGCCATCGCCGAGGCCAACAGCCTGGATTTTGCCTTTCAGGCGGCGGTCTTCACCCGGGATATGGAAACCGCCATGCGGGCCTTCGCCCGGCTGGACGCCACCGCCGTGATGGTCAACGATCACACCGCCTTCCGGGTCGATTGGATGCCGTTTGCCGGCCTGCGCCAATCGGGGCTGGGCGTGGGCGGCATTCCCCATACCATGCGCGAGATGCAGATCGAAAAGATGCTGGTCATCAAATCGGCGGAGCTGTAAGTCATCCTCATGAATGTAGGCGCAAAAACAGGCGAGGAATTTCGCGATGATGGCCGCGGCAACAAGGCCCTGCCGGCGGCCGTGATTAAGGAATTGTCGCGGCAGAACGACGCCAAGGCCTGGTGGTCCGTGCTATCCTTGCTGTCTGTCCTGGCCGCCTGTATCGCGGCGGCGGTCATCTGGTGGACGCCCTGGGTTATCGTACCGGCTGTCTTGCTCATCGCCTCGCGGCAACAGGCCTGCTTCGTGCTGGCCCATGACGCGGCCCACTACCGTTTGTTCAAGGGCCGCGGGCTGAACGATTTCGTGGGCCGTCTGCTGGCCGCCCCGGTCGGCATTTCCATGCGTACCTATCGTGTCGTCCACCGCCTGCATCACAACCATCTCTATGAAGCACGGGACCCCGACATTCCCTTGCACGGCGGTTATCCCAGGGGCCGGCGCTACCTGATCAGGAAGCTGCTGGGCGATCTGACGGGGCGGACGGCGCCGAAGACATTCGCCTACTTCCTTGGCGCCCCGGCCATCAACGATGAAGCGGATAAATCGAGGGGCACGAACCGGCCCCCAAAGGATGCCATTCTGCACGATACCACGCCCGCACTGCGTCTGGCGGCGCGGCGGGATCGCTGGCTGGTCGTGGGATTTCACCTCGGCGCGCCGATGATCGCCTTTGCCACCGGCCAATTGTGGGCCTACCTGATCCTATGGATATTGCCCTTGTGCACGGTCCTGCAGGCGGTGCTGCGGTTTCGGGCCATTTGCGAACATGGGGCGGTCAGCGACCAGCACTCACCCTTGTTGGCGGCACGAACCAACCTGGGCCCGGCGTGGATCAGGTGGTATCTGTTTCCCTATCAGGTGAATTATCATATCGAACATCACCTCTATCCCGCCATACCCCATTACAATCTGCCCGCCTGTCACGAGGAATTGCGCCGGCGCGGCATGCTGGAAGGGGCGGAAGTACGGCATATATTTTCCACCACGCGGCTGGTCAGCGCAGATCCGGCGCCGGTGGTTTAAAAATTACACGGGACAAACAGGGGCTATGATCGTTATCTGGGCTCGCTCACCGCCCCGGCATTATCCAAGGCGTCCCTGACATGATCTATCAGCGTCGCGGGCTTGAAGGGTTTCGATAGTAGCCGGACATCAGGGCCCAAACGGCCTTGACTGACAATGGCATCCTTGGGATAGCCTGACATGAACAAAACCTTCAAGGCGGGGTTTCTAATCATGGCGGCATCCACCAGTTGCCGGCCGTTCATACCGCCGGGCAGCATGATGTCAGTCAGAATTAATTCGATTTCAGGATGAGCCTGCAGAATTTCCAGACCGGAGCGGGCATCTTCGCTGGCCCAAACCCGAAAACCGTAGCGTTGCAATATTCTTTCCACCAGGATCCTGACTTCACTTTCGTCCTCAACCAGCAGTATCGCTGCGCCAGGGGCATTGTCCGCGCCGGCGATGTCTTCCGGGACCGCCGTCGCGGGCCGTTCAGCTTCGCCCTTGGGGAGAAACAGATGAAATTTCGCACCCATGCTAAGGGAAGAATCGACCGTTACATGGCCATTTGATTGCTTGACGAAACCGTAGACCATGCTGAGGCCAAGGCCGGTACCCTTGCCAACCTCCTTGGTGGTGAAGAAGGGGTCAAAGATACGGAGCTGGTCTTCCGCCGATATTCCATGGCCTTGATCCATGACGGTAATCCGCACATAAGGTCCGGGCTCAACGTCCATGTCATCGTCGGCGAGGGCGCTGGGAATATCGCTGTTCTCGGTTTTGATAATGAGGTTTCCCCCCGACGGCATGGCGTCGCAGGCATTGATGGCCAAATTCAGGATAGCTTGTTCCAATTGCCCCTGATCCGCGATGCAAGGTTCAAGATCTGGCGCCAGTTGCATTTCGACAAAAATTTCTTCCGCCAAACGGCGACCCAGCAGAGGCTGCATGCCGACCAAGAGGGCGTTGACATCGACCAAGCCAACATCCAGCGGCTGCAAACGGGCAAAAGCCAGCATACGACTTGTCAGTCTCGTCGCTTGATCAACCGCGCGCGCCATGGGCGCCGTCAAGTCCCTGTATTCATGCCCGTCACCAAGTTCATCGTCCAGCAGCGCGATGTTGCCCATCATGACAGCCAGCAGATTGTTAAAATCGTGTGCAACACCGCCCGTCAGTTGTCCGATCGCCTCCATCTTCTGAGATTGCCGCAGTTGCTGCTCGTTTCTTTTCAGTTCGGTGATGTCCCGCAAGGTCTGGACTACGCTGCCGTAGGGTAATCGATCCTCGTTGATCAACAGCTCATAGTCACCGTGCCGCATCTCGAAATTTCCCGCTGGCTCGCGCCGCCTGGCCAGCCTCTCGGCCAGCCAGCCTTCCGCATCGTCGTTGGCAATGGGATTACCGCCGCTGGTGATATTGTCCCGCAGAATTTCCTCGAATGTCTTGCCGGCTTCCAACGTGGCCTCGGTCGCACCGGACAACTGCCCATACCGTGCATTGCAAATCACCAAGCGGTCCTCGGCATCATAAAGCGCCACGCCCTCGGACAAATTTTCGATGGCGTCGAGAAACCGCAAATTGGTCTGTTCCGCCTGCTGCAAGGCGGTGACATCGCGGCCGGATCCGAAATAACCGGCAAACTCGCCGCCCTCATCAAATACCGGCACCCCGTTAGAAAGTATCCAGCGTTCGCCAAGCGGTGTCTGGCGATGCTGCAGCAGGTCACTGTAGGGCTCATGGCGTTCGAGGACCGCCCGGTTGTCAATCAAGTTCGGTTGATCCCAATTGGTCAGATTAATTTCCGCCCGGGACTTGCCGTAATGCCATTCTGCAGACACGCCGATAATCTTTTCCACACTGCCGGAAATCCAGGTAAAGCGTAGATCTTTGTCCATTTCCCAGAACCAGTCGGAGGCGTTATCGGCGAAATCCCGGAACCTTTGCTCGCTCCGGCGTAATGCCGTCTCCTTTTGCATCAGTTCCGATATATCCGCGCCGGCAATGCGATACCCGGTGAAGACACCGTCGTCGGCAAACATGGGAACACCGCTGACCCGAATCCAACTGCCCGTCGCGATCTGGGACTTGCGGTCAACATTTTTGAATGGCTGGTGCGCCTGCATGGCATGCAATTCTTCGCTTGGCGGCCCGGATCCGTTACCCGCGACCACCAAATCGTAACGGTTCCTGCCCAGGAAATCCGCCGGCGTCAGGCCCAACGCAAACACGGAATCGGACATGAATGTGAAGACATGATTGGCATCGGATTCGGCGAACCAATCAGCGGAG
>JAYGEA010000219.1:0-1777 GCA_046582635.1 Alphaproteobacteria bacterium | reverse complement strand
GACCCAGGTCGGGCAATAGCCCCCGGCGATCATTTCCCGGCGCCAGACGATACGGGTTTCGGCCTCCACCTGCGCGGCGGGTATGCGCAGGGCCAGACCGTGGCAGGAGCCGCCCCGTTGCAGAGCCAACATCATGCCGGGACGTTCGGGCGTGCCCCGGCCTATGGGCATCCACATACAAAAACGCCGGTGATAGCCGAAGATGCGCGCCGCGCCGGCCTCGGCATGGTGAAAGGCCGGGTTCCACATCAGCGAACCATAGCCGAATATCCATAGATCCCGGGACATATCATGCTGCGCCAAAATTGCGCGGCGGTTGGCCTCGCGATCAGCCTCGGGCAGGATTTATCGGAGTCCTTGATCAATTCGTTGATCCGCGCCTCGGTCAAATCCTCCCGGCGCAGGCCATCGTCAACATACCGGCGCCCTGTATGTGGCTGACCCTTTCCGCCAGCGCCCGTCATTTGCATCCTCTCCCAACATTGTTCGTTGGAGGGAGGTTTATCACACCTCGGAAATATTGGAGCTTATTCAGCACCGCGGGATTTTGCCACGATGGCGGCCAGGCCCTCGACGATTTGCTTTGCCACCTCCGGCCCGGCGCCTTTAACTTTTTGCGAGACAACCGTATGCATGGCATTCAAATGGGCGCTGATGGCTTTTTGGTCAATCTCCGTAACCTCTTCAATTGGTGATAATAGTTCACACAGCAATTTGCCGATATTGGAAACCAGGTCATAGCCGAAGGTGCCGGCCTCGCCACGAATTTCGTGGACCTGATCGTGCAGTTTGTCCAGATCGAATTCCTTGATGGCGCACATGGCCTGAAACAGGGCCAACAGATTTTCCAACTCCGTGGTCAGGCGCGATTCATAGTCGGCCTTCATCTGCTCGACGATGTTGTTGGCCCGTTCGACGGCGGCGGGATTGGGGCCATAGCCAGGGCCGACCTTTTCCAGCAATTTGTTGGGAACCGGGATTTCCTCGAAATCGCCAGGCTCACCGCGCGGCGAATTATCTTGCGTTGGCATGGCTCTTGGCATGTGCCGTACTCCTGTCTGTCAATGACGGTGGACCACCGTAACCGGGCCACCGTTACAATGTATTCACTATAGTGATTCCAATAGACGCTCCACATCGGCAAGGTCTTTTTCCGTCGTATCGGCACCGAAATTCATGAGATCTTTGGCCTGTTCGGCCTTGAAGCGCCGCTCCGGGCCCATATATTCTTTCCAATTGAGCCGCCGGCGGCAGGGGCCAAAGAAACTTTTGGTCCGCACGAAGGGGCGTGGTTTTTCGATCACCGCGAGGATTCGGTCGTACAGGGTTTTGGCCGATATGGGCTTGGCCAGCAACTCGTTAACGCCGGCGTCGCGGGCCGTGATGATGCGCCATTTTTCGGTATGGCCGGTCATCAGGATAATCGGCGTGAAGATATCCGGGCTGTCAATGTCGCTGCGGATAAACTTAGTGAACTCCAAGCCATCCACGGGCGCCATCATCCAATCCGTGATGATCAGATCGGGGGTGAATTCTTCGATGGCCTCCAGGGCCTGCTGTCCATTGGCGTAATCGCGGACACTTTTCATGCCCAAGGCGGTAAGCATCGCCTTGACCAACGCCCGCATATTGCGGTTGTCCTCAATCAACTGAACCTGAACCTGCTCCAGGTTATAAGCCATATTTCCTGCCGCCGTAAATCATATAACCGCCATAAGCGCGGAAATCCGCGACTTCGTCAGACAACAGTAAACTAACCGGAATTCCGTAAAGAAGG
>JAYGEA010000200.1:0-32883 GCA_046582635.1 Alphaproteobacteria bacterium | reverse complement strand
TCTCAACGAAGAGTATATTTACGACGCGGACGGCAAACTGGAAAATCCGGGCTTCCTGGATTACCGGGTGCCGGTGGCCTCCGACCTGCCCATGATCGATGCCATTCTGGTTGAGGTCCCCAACCCGACCCACCCCTTTGGAGTTCGGGGCGTGGGCGAGGTGCCGATCATTCCGCCGCTCGCGGCCGTAAATAATGCGGTGGCCGCGGCAACCGGTGTTCGCTTCACTGCCCTGCCGCTATCGCCACCGGCGATCCTGGCCCGATTGGTGGAAAAGGAGTAATCCCAGGCACCGAGCGGGAAGCCATCACATGGTAAAAATCGGTCTGTCCAGCGGCACTGCACAGCAGTATACCAAGGGGCAGACCGAGGTTCATGTGGAGGCCGCCAACGTGCGCCAGATGGTGAAGGCGTTGGAGGAAAAATATCCCGGACTGGGCAAGGAGATCGAGACCACGATGTCCGTGGCGATCGACGGCACCATCCTGCCGGACCCCTTCCTGGAAGCGGTGACGGAGCAGAGCGAGATTTACATACTGCCGAAAATCGGTGGCGGCTGACGACATCTCGCGGTTGCCAAACAATCAAGGGCCGCTCCCTCCGAGCCGCCCGTTTTTTGTGGCGTTTCAACAACGGTGCCGTAAGATTTAATACGGTGACGTAATACTTATATCAATCCACGGTCTTCAAAAATTATTTAGGTCGTTCAATGATATAAGTATTACGTCAGCTTATTAAATCGCTACCGGCGTTGGATGCATTGCGGCTAATCCCGCCCCGTGGGCAGATCACGGAAGGCGCCTACCTTGTCCAGGCGCACATCTTGCGGCAGGCCCAGGACCCTTTCCGCGATGATGTTGCGCAGGATTTCGTCGGTGCCTCCGGCGATGCGGTAACCTGGTGAGGACAGCACGCCGGTCTGGAACAGACCATCCATGGCGGCGATCTCCGGATCGGTGATGATCCCCGCCATCTCCTGCATGTCGGTGCCGAAGAACGAGATGTCCTGATATTTCACCGCCGAGACAACTTTGTTGATGGAGCTTTCCGGGCCCGGCGTGCCACCCTTCGACAGCGCGGTCATGGTGCGGAAATGGGCGTTGCGCAGACCCTGCTGGCGCACATACCAATCCGCCAGGCGGTCGCGGACCAGGGCATTGTCCAGGGCGGGGCCGTCTTCCAGTTCGGTATCGCGGACCAGATCGAAGACCTCTTCGAAATCCGGCGCCGGCGCGATGCCCACGGCAAAGCGTTCGTTCATCAGCGTGGTCAGCGAAACCTTCCAGCCCTCGCCCACCGCGCCCAGGCGCTGGCTGTCGGGAATGCGCACATCGGTGAAATAGACTTCGTTGAAGTTGGCGGCGCCTGAAACCTGCTTGATGGGCCGTATCTCGATGCCCGGTGATTTCATGGACAGGAAGAAAAATGTCAGGCCCTTGTGTTTGGGCACATCGAAATCGCTGCGGGTGACCAGGATGGCATAGTCCGAGAACTGCGCCCCGGAGGTCCAGATTTTCTGGCCGTTGATAACCCAGTCAGCGTCATCGCCATCGCCGTCCCGCTCGGCCCGTGTACGCAGACCGGCCAGGTCGGAGCCGCCGGCCGGTTCCGAGAACAATTGGCACCAAATCTCCTTGCCGCGCAGGGCCGGCTTGGCATAGCGTTGTTTCTGCGCCTCGGTGGCGTAGGCGAACATGGTGGGAATGCACATGCCCAGGCCGATTTCGTAAACCCCGCGCGGGGTGACGTAATCGGCTTCTTCCTGGTGGTAGATCACCTGCATGATGGGGGAAAGGCCCTGCCCGCCGTATTCGGTGGGCATGGTCAGGCCGGCGAAACCGGCATCGAATTTCTTGGCCTGCCAAAGCTGGGCGGCGGCCAAGGCCTCGTCCTTGTTCCAGCCCGTGCCATTGGCGCGCTTCGCATTGGCCTTGTTTTCGGCATTTTCGGCCAGGAAGCCCCGGGCTTTTTCGCGAAACGCGGCTTCGTCTTGGGTATCGGCAAAATCCATTACATTATTCCTTAAGCTGCACTAATTACGCGGTTCTATTTACGCAGGTCTATGCGGCGTTGCGCCGTTCCAGGGCGCGGATCAAGCGGTCTTTCCAGCGGCGCTGGCTGCCAAGGGCCAAAGCCAGGTTCCGGGAGCGGCGATAATACAAATGGCAATTAAATTCCCAGGTAAAGCCCATGCCGCCGTGGATCTGGATGTTTTCCTTGGAGGCGAAATGATAGGCCTCCGTGGCCGAGACCCGCGCCGTGGCGGCCGCCACTTCCAGTTCAGCGGCATCCGTGGACAGCGCCCAGGCGCCGTAATAACAGTTCGAACGGGCCAGTTCGGTCTGGATATACATATCCGCCAGGCGATGCTTGATGGCTTGATAACCAGCGATGGGGCGGCCAAAGGCATAGCGTCCCAAGGCATATTCCTTGGCCATTTCCATGGCCACCTCGGCCCCGCCGACTTGCTCAAAGGCCATCAACACGGCGGCCCGGTCCTGGATCCGCTCCAACAGAGGCCAGCCTTTATCACCCAGCTTCTCGGCGGGGGCATCCCGGAATACCAAACGGGCCTGCGACCGGGTCGGGTCGACGGTATCCACCGTCGTCCGTTCCACGCCGGTACCCTTCAGATCAACGATATATAGCCCAGCCGCTCCATTGTCCCTTGGGCCGTCCTTGGCGACGACGATGGCCCGATCAGCTATATCGCCATCGGCCACGGGCAGTTTTTCGCCGGATAATTTGCCGTCCGATACGCTGGTGGTGATGTTTTTCTCCGTCGCCGGGCGGGCACCTTCCGACAGCGCCAGGCACCAGATCGCCGCGCCGGTGGCGATGTCGGGCAGATAGCGCAGTTTCTGTTCTTCACTGCCCGCGGTCATCAAAGCTTCGGCGCCAAGATAGATGGAGGATGCAAAGGGCGTCGGTGCCAGGGAGCGTCCCAGTTCCTCGGCGATCACGCATAATTCCAGATGCCCAAGGCCCGAGCCGCCATAAACTTCAGGAATGGCGGCGCCCAGCCAGCCCATTTCGCCGAACTGGCACCACAAATCCTTGTCATAGGCCTGGTCTGTTTCCAGGGTCTCGCGGACCACTTCGGGCGGGGATTTATCCAGCAGAAAGCGCCGGGCCTGATCGCGCAACATGCGCTGGTCGTCATTAAACTCGAAATTCATTCTACGCGTCCATTTCACGGGTTCTGGGCGATGGGTTTTCGCATTACCACGGATTGTCCGCCATCAAATCGGAGCAGCCTCCAGCCGTCAAGCGCCATTGCCGACGGAATGATTGGTTAACCATACGGACCTATAAGAATGCCATGGAACGGATTGATCCAGCCGCCGAGTTCGAGGGCGGTAACAGCGCCCTGGCCGAGGGGCGGGCCGGCGATGCAGTGCGGCATTACCGCCGAGCCTTGCGCGTGGCTCCGGACGTGGTCGAAGTGCACCACAATCTGGCCGCCGCCCTGGCACGGCTGTTCCGGCGGGAGGAAGCGGTGGAAGCGGCGCGGCGGGGCCTGGCCAGTCGGCCGGATTTCGCCCCGTTGCAGGTGGCGCTGGCCAATCTGTTGAGCGAGGCCGGTCAGTATGATGCGGCCCGAACCCATTACCAGGCCGCGCTGCGCCAGGATGACAAACTGGCCGCCGCCTGGTCCGGCCTGGCCGGTGTGGCGATGGCGCAGGGTGCTTTTGAAGAAGCATCCGGGAATTACCAAACATCGCTACGGCTCAGCCCGAAGAACCCCGTGGCCATGAACAATCTGGCGATTTGCGAGCAGCGTTTGGGTCATGCCCACGATGCGCTGTCTCTATACCGGGATTTGGCGGTCTTGAACCTGGAACTGGGCCAGGTGCAGAACAATCTGGGTCAGGTGCTGCAGGGCCTGGGCCGGCATGACGAGGCGGTGGCGGCGTTCCGCCGCGCCCTGGAATTGGAACAGCAGTCGGATGAGCGGATCGACAATGTCGCGCCGTTCCTGATGCAGTCGTTGATGTATCAATGCGCCTGGGAAGATCTGGGGGCGGTCAGGCAACAGGTGTTGGAAGAAACCAGGCGGCGCCTGGACGACAGTCTACCCATTACCGTGCAGCCGTTCTCTCTGGCCGGCACGGATGCGGATGGTGCCCTGCGCCTGGCGGCGGCGCGGTCTTATTCGGCCCATTGCGCCCGTAAGGTCGCCAGTTGCGGGACCGGTTGTCGTTTTGCCATGGCCCGTCGCAAAATCCGACCTTGCGCATCGGCTATATTTCACCGGATTTCCGCCAGCATAGTGTCGCCGAAGCCTTCAAGGACCTGATCAAGGCCCATGCCAGGGATGGCATCACCTGGTTCGGCTATGCCTTTGGCGGCGGCGGACGGGATCATGTGACGGACTACTTCCGGGATCAGTTCGATCAATTCAGGGATCTGAAGGAGCTGGACCTGGAGGCGGCAGGCCGCCTGGTTCACGGCGACCAATTGGACCTTTTGGTGGACCTGTCCGGATTTACCCGTCATTCCGCCCTGGATCTGCTGGAGCTTCGCCCCGCGCCGGTGCAAGACCACTAATCTGGGCTATGGCGCCACCTTGGGAACGGACAGCATTGCCTATCTGTTGACGGACCCCGTGCATACGCCGCCCGAATTGGCGTCGCATTGTTCAGAGCATCTGGTCTATCTGCCCGATAGTTTCATGGCCACCTCGCGCCCCGAAGGCGACGCCAGCCAGCCTGACCGGGCCAGCCAGGGCCTGCCGGATGACGCCGTGGTTTTTGCCAATTTTAATGCGCATTACAAATTCGACCCGGATACCTTTAACGTTTGGATGGCATTGCTGGCCCAGGTGCCCGACAGCATCCTGTGGCTGTTGCGGGGCAGCGAGGGGGCCAAGGCCAACCTGCGCGCCACCGCCCGGGCCCAGGGCATTGACCCCCGCCGCCTGGTCTTCGCCGACAAGGCGCCCCATGGGGCGCATCTGGCCCGCCACTCGTTGGCGGATATCAGCCTGGACTGCCGCCATCATACGGGCGGAGTCTCCACCTTGGATGCCTTATGGGCATTGGTCCCTGTCATTTCCATTGCCGGCGCCAACCATTCCGCCCGCACCGGTGCCTCGATCCTGCATGCGGCCGGCCTGGGGGAGCTGGCGGTGGCGGACATGGCGGCCTACCGTGCCAAGGCCCTGCATCTGGCCCGCAATCCCGATGTCCTGGCTGACCTGAAATCGCGTCTTCTTGCCAAACATGCCACCGCGCCCTTGTTCGACACACCGCGCCTGGCCCGTCATCTGGAGGCGGCATATGGTGAAATGATCCGCCGCCACAGGGCCGGCGCGGCGCCCGGTTCCTTTGCCGCCGCCGAGGTCCTATGATGCGCCAAACATAGGTTTGGAGGCATCGAGATGGATTTGACGGAACGGCTGGAAAAACTTTACGCTAGCGCGGTGTATGATGTGATGAACGCCATGGGACACGAAAACTGTGTCCTGCCCCACCACATCAAGGCCCTGGATCCGGGCCACCGCCTGGCCGGCCGGATCGAAACCATGAACGGCGATTACGCGGAGGGCAAGGACGCGGGCGAGACCTTGCTGGCCTGGGCCACGGTGCTGTCCAAGGCGCCGTCGGGCAAGGTTCTGATCTGCCAGCCGAATACGTTTGAAGTGGCGCTGATGGGCGAGCTGTCCGCCGAAACCCTGAATTACCGCGGCGTGCGCGGCTATATCGTCGACGGCGGTTGCCGCGACGTGCCGTTTCTACTGAAGAACGACTTCCCGGTGTTCTGCCGCTTCAACACCCCCAAGGACATCTGCAAGCGCTGGGTGGCCGAAAGCATGGGGGAACCCATCGAGATCGGCGGTGTCACCATCTCGCGCGGCGACTATGTACTGGCCGATGTCGACGGTGTGGTGATCATTCCCCAAGACATGGCCGAGGCCGTGGTGGCCGAGACCGAAGCCGTCGCGGTGACCGAGACGGACATGCGGGATGCCATCCTCGGCGGCATGGACCCGGTGGATGCCTACAAGAAGTTCGATACCTTTTAAAATTCAGGCCCGATAAACCGACAACCCGTCCCAATCGAACGCGACGCCGTGACCGGGCCGCTCGGGCGCGATGGCGTGGCCGGTGTCGTTCAGGGTCATGGGGTTGGCGATGAAGCGTTCCAAGCCGAAACCATGCACTTCCAAATAGGATTTATTGGGCACGGCGGCCAGCAGATGGACGTGGATGTCGTGCACCCCGTGGGAGGTCACGGGCAGGTTGTTGGCTTCGGCCAGGTGGGCCACCTTCATCCAGACTGTGATGCCGCCGCAGTTTGAGACGTCGGGTTCCGGGAAATCCACGCCGCCGGCGTTGATCAGGTTGCGGAATTCATACAGCGTATGCAGGTTTTCGCCGGCCGCGATGGGCACCCCACCCAACTGGGCGATCCTGGCGTGACCTTGGGGGTCGTCGGGGATGGTGGGTTCTTCCAGCCAGACCAGGCCGAATTCGGTCAAGTCCCGGGCCGCGCGGATCGCCTGATCCACCCGCCAGCGCATGTTGGCATCCACCATCAAGGGAAAATCCCGGCCCAGAAAATCCCGCATGGCGGCAACCCGTTCCAGATCCTCGCTCAGGCTGTCACGGCCCACCTTCATCTTGATGGCGCCGAATCCCTTGTCCAGATTGCCCTGGGTCTGGGCCAGAAGTTTTTCCAGCGGGAAGAACAAATCGATGCCGCCGGCGTAGGCCATGACGGCTGGATCGTGTCCGCCAAGGAGCCGCCACAAGGGTTGTCCGGCGGTTTTGGCCTTTAGATCCCAGAGTGCGATATCAATGGCGGAGAGGGCAAATGAGGTCGGCCCGCCGCGCCCGGCGTAATGCAGATGCCACCATAATTTCTGCCACAGACCCTCGATCCGGCTGGCCTCCGCGCCGATCAGCAGGGGGCTCATATCGTTGCGGATCAGGCTCAAGATCGCATCGGCCGCCGTGCCGACGGTATAGGTATAGCCCAAACCCTCGGCCCCATGGTGATCGCGTATCCGCACGGTGATCAGTTCGAAATGGCTCATCTCGCCGTGGGTCGAATCCGACAGGGTTTCAGGCAGGGGGATGGAGAAACGGTCGGCCTGGACGGTCGCGATGGTCATGACGGCTCCATTGTTGCCAGGGTGATAACGGATATCTGCCGGCCATAGTCGGTCTCGTCCCGGTGACAGGAACGGCGGTAGCTGTAGAAGGATTGCGCGTCGGCATAAGTATCGAGGGCCAGATCATGATGGGCGCCCAGGTCCAGATTGGCCAAACGATGCATGACAAACCCGGCCAGATCAAACTGATGATGGCCGTCGCGCACCGAAGGCCCGAAAAATTCGCCGTAGACGGCGGACCGCTCCATGAAGGCGGCTTTAAATTCCGGCCCCACCTCATAGGATGCCTGGGCGATGCAAGGGCCGACAACAGCCGTGATCCGCCGGGGCGCCGCGCCCAGCATCGCCATGGCGCCCACCGTGGCCTCCAATACCCCGTCCAGGGCGCCGCGCCATCCCGCATGGGCCGCGCCAATCACCCCCTCCTGGGTATCGGCGAACAGCACCGGCGTGCAATCGGCGGTCAGAATGCCCAGGGCAACCCCCGGCGTATTGCACACCATGGCATCGCCACTGGGCCCATCGCCCCGCTTCCAAGCTACCTTCACATGGATCACATCGGTGCTATGAATTTGATGCACCGTCACCAAGTCATCGGCGTCCATGGACAGCGCGGCGGCCACCCGTTGGCGGTTCCGGCTGACCGCCTCGGTCTTATCAGCAGATCCGAAACCGCAGTTCAGGCCGGCATGGATACCCCTCGACACGCCGCCCCGCCGGGTAAAGAAGCCGTGACGGACGCCTATGTCTGGATAGGTCAGGGGGAAGGGCTGCGGCGTGGACTGCATCAGACGTCCTCTAATCCGGGCGGCGGTGGGCTGTCCGGCTTGGTAACCGCCATGACCTTGAACAATTGGCCCATTTGATCCTGGGCGGTCAGGCGATGCAAGGCCCCGTCGATATCCTTGACCTGGGCCTCCGTGGCCCGGATCTTGAGGCGGTCCGCCCTGGCGCCGATGCCCAGTTGATCAAGGAAACGGCCTTGGCTGACCGGCCCATGGGCCCGCGCGCCGGCTTCGTGGGCGGCGGCCGCCAACGCCTGGAAGTCCACATGCGCGGTCAAATCCGCCGCGCCGGGGTCCTGAAAGGGATCAACGTATTCATGCGCCCGCATGGCCTGAAAGGTTTCGCCAACGGCACTGGTGCCATGGCCATAGTCGATGATCAGCGCCGCCCCGCCGTGGCCACCAATGTGGTGGGCCACCGCCGAGAGGGCCGCCGAGCGGGCCGGCGAAACTTCGAAAACCGCATCCATGGCCGCTTCGGGAAAGTCCACGCCCGGGACCGCCAGGGGGCTCAGAACCGGGATGAAGGCATCGTCGCGAACATCCACCATGCGCTCGTGCCAGCCGTTCCGTCCCCGTTGGAACTGGCGGATGGGCAGGGCGTCGAAAAATTCGTTGGCGATGACCAGGATGGGACCATCGGGCAGATCGGCGATTCGGTCGTGCCAGGCCACGGTGCGGCCCGCCAGGGCGTTTTCCTGGGCGCCGCGCAGAACCGGGCTGGTTTCCACCAAATGGATGTGGGCCGCATCGAGAAAACCGGGCAGGGCGCTGCCCGCGCGCAGGGTATCCGCCATCAGGGTGCCGCGGCCGGGACCCAGTTCCGCCAGACTGAAATGTCCAGGCCGGCCCATGGCCTGCCAGCGGTCGGCGCACCACAGCCCGATCAGTTCGCCGAACATCTGGCTGATCTCCGGCGCCGTGGTGAAATCACCGGCCCGGCCCAAGGGGTCGCGGGAGGTGTAGTAGCCCCATTTCGGATGCCCCAGGGCGGCGGCCATATATTCGGCGATGGAGAGGGGGCCGGAGAGGCTGATCCGGTCCGCCAGATGACGTCCCAGTTGGTTCATTGCGCGCAATTCATTGCACGTCATTGCGCGTCATTGCCCGGATGGTTGGCGCGCCCGCCAGATCAGATACAGCCCGCCCAGCAGCATCGGCAGGGACAGCCATTGCCCCATGGTGGTGCCCAGTGGCAGCAGGCCGATCTGGGCGTCGGGCTGGCGCACCAGTTCCACCAACGCCCGGGCCAGGGCATAACCAAGCAGATAAACCCCGGTCAGCAGGCCCGGTTTTTCTAATGCCCCCCGGCGCCAGGCCAGCCAGGCCAGCACCGCGAACAATAGCAGGCCTTCCAACGTTGCCTCATAGAGCTGGCTGGGATGGCGGGGCAGGGGACCACCGTGGGGAAAAACAAAGGCCCAGGGCAAATCCGTGGCCCGGCCATAGAGTTCTCCGTTGATGAAGTTGGCGATCCGGCCGAAAAACAATCCCAACGGCACGGCGCAGGAAACCAGATCGCTGAGGCGCAGCAGGGCCAACCCCCTGCGCCGGGCAAACCAGATCATCGCCACCGTGACCCCCAGCAAACCGCCGTGAAACGACATGCCGCCCTGCCAGACCGCCAGCGCGCTGAGGGGGTTGGCGGCATAGTAGGGCAAATTGTAGAACAGCACATAACCGATGCGCCCGCCCAGGATGACGCCGATGATGGCCCAGACCAGCAGATCGTCGATCACTTCCGTTGTGGTCAGTTCGGCGCGGCGATTATTCAACACCAGCATGTAGCGCCAGCCCAACAACAGGCCCGCGATATAGGCCAGGGCGTACCAGCGGATGGCAATGGGCCCCAGTTGCAACAGAACAGGGTCAATTTGCGGAAAGGTTAAAACGGCGAGCGGCGCGGCGGTAAACATGCCTTCGATATAACCGGGGCGCGGGAACTGTGCAAGATGAAGGGACAAGATGAAGGGGGGGCGCGTAATGCAATGGGAGCGAGGTGCCTTGCCAGCCCGTCCCGCCATCGCCATAGTGGCTGCCGCAAGGGAGTATCGAATTCATGTCCGCAAACCGCCGTATCCTCGATGACGTTGCCAAGTTGGCCACCTCAGCCGCCGGCCTGGTGCAAGGTGCCGGGCGCGAGGCGGAGACACTTTTGCGTCAGCGGCTGGAGCGGTTGTTGGACCGCATGGACCTGATCACCCGGGAAGAGTTCGACGTGGTCAAGGCGATGGCCGCCAAGGCGCGGATGGAAAACGAGGCTTTGGCCAAACGTCTGGCGGCATTGGAAAAGGCGATTCAGCCCGTCGATGCCCCGCCCACCCCCCGCGCCGCCGCCGCCCGCACGCCAAAGGCTGCCGCCAAGACCAAGGGCAAACCGGCCACCAAGGCAAAAAAAGCCAATAAATCAGCCAAAAAATAGTTGCCGCCCTAAGACTTTTCCGGCCCGTGCGCCGGTTGTCAAGCTTCTCCTTGCGCCAATCCGACCCTTCTGCAAGATTACTCTACTTGGTGTGTGGACGCGACATTGCCACAAGATGTGGGGCTTCAAAGTAATGAGCATGGTTGCGGATGAATTCGTTACGTCAGCGGATAATCCCTTGGATCTGGTCGAAGATATCGTCGCCGCCAATCAATGGCCGTTTGAACGTAACTGTGACGAGGAATTGTCGGTTACCGTTGCCGGTACCTGGTGCGATTATCATCTGGGCTTTTCCTTCAACTCGGCCCAAGGGGGATTGCAGTTGGCCGCCGCCTACGACATGCGGGTGCCGGGCAAACGCCAAGACGATGTGCATGGCCTTTTGGCAATGGTCAACGAACGCATGTGGCTGGGGCATTTTGATCTGTGGATTGAGGATGGCGTCCCGATGTTCCGACACGCCGTCCTGACCCGGGGCGGCGGCGGCATGAACGCCATCCAGATGGAAGAGCTGATCGAAATTGCCATAACCGAGTGCGAACGCTTCTATCCCGCCTTTCAATTTGTTATATGGGGCGGGAAGTCTCCGGCGGAGGCCATTGCCGCCGCCATGTTGGAGACCATGGGAGAGGCCTAGAAAATGTCTGACATGACTGGTGTAATGGCTCCGATTCCGGGCCCAATTCTTTTGGTGGGCTGTGGCAAGATGGGCGGCGCCCTCTTGGGGGGCTGGCTGGATCAAGGTGTCGCAGGCGATCAGGTGCTGGTGGTGGAGCCCGCGCTCGACGCTGATCGCAGTGCCGTGCCCGCGGGCGTCAAGGTATTGGCGGATGCCGCCGGCATTCCGGCGGATTTCACCCCGGCGGTGGTGATCTTCGCGGTCAAGCCCCAGGTCATGGCAGACGTGGTGCCCAACTATGGCCGCTTCGTGGCGGGGGGGGCGGTGTTCCTGTCCATCGCCGCCGGCACGCCCATTCGCTTTTTTGAGGAAAATTTGGGCGCCGGTGCGGCCATTGTCCGGGTCATGCCGAACACACCGGCGGCGGTCCGCCGGGGAATGTCCGTCTTGTGTCCCAACGCCCATGCCGATCAGGCCCAGCAGGACCTGTGCGCTGGTTTGATGGCGGCGGTGGGTGACACGGCCTGGCTGGCGGACGAAGGTTTGATGGACGCGGTCACCGCCGTCAGCGGCAGCGGTCCGGCCTATGTCTTTCACCTGATCGAATGTCTGGCCCAGGCGGCCGTCGATGTAGGCCTGGAGCCGGACCTGGCCGCCCGTCTGGCCTTGCAAACCGTATCGGGTTCCGGTGAATTGGCCCGGCTATCCGATGATGACGCCGCCCAACTGCGTATCAACGTCACTTCGCCAGGCGGCACCACCCAGGCCGCGTTGGAGGTCTTGATGGGTGACGGCGGCCTGCAACCCCTGATGACCGCGGCGGTCAGGGCGGCGGAAAAAAGAGGTCGCGAACTGGGTGCCTAAGCGTATCATAGCCATATGCCCGACCTGAGTAAATTTGAGCATGTGAAGCACGATAAACTACGCCGTCTGTTGGCCTATTGGCTGGATCTGCGCGGAGATAAATTGGTGCCGCGGCGCGTGCAGCTGGACCCGATCGCGATCCCCTGGGCCCTGAGCCATATTTGGTTGCTGCAATTGGACCTGACCGTGGACCGTTTTCGCTATCGACTGGCCGGCGAGTCCGTTCAAGGTATTTATGAACAAAATATATCGGGCAAAACCATTTTTGATCTGATGGACGAAGATAATGCTGGAATTGTCGATGCGAAATTTCATCAGATTTGTCACGAACCGTGTATTTGTCACGATATCGGCCCGGTTTATACCAAAACAGACCGTCCCGGCTTAGGCGAACGCGTGATCCTGCCCTTGGCCACGGACGAGGGTCAAAACGAATTCATTCTTGGCTGCACTATTTATGATTGGCGTGGCTATTTGGATCCATCGAAAGACCCCGCCATCGCCTACACCACGACCTTCGTCCCCATTACTTGACGTCGCCGGATCTATGGACAGCCGTCCGGCCCCCTGCTACATAGCAGCCATGTTCACCATCGCGCGCCATGGACCGGCCATGGGCCCCATAATGCGAATTATCGGCCCGGCCCCAATCTAGGGCCGGGAACCGGTTCGGCCGTCCTGTTGGCAGCGCCCATCATTGTGAATTCCAATAGGCCTATTACCAAATTTCTGTAAATAGTTTCGGGGACCAGCCCCCCAATGGCGGATAAAATGACCACCGATTACAAAGCCACACTGTTTTTGCCGCAGACCGATTTTGCCATGCGCGGCGGCCTGCCGAAATTGGAACCCAAATTGCTGGCCCATTGGGACCGGATCGATCTTTTTGAACGCCAGCGCGCGGATGCCAAGGGCCGTGAAAAATTCATCCTGCACGACGGCCCGCCTTATGCCAACGGCAACATTCATATCGGTCATGCCCTGAACAAGATCCTCAAGGATATCATCAACCGCAGCCAGCAGATGCAGGGCAAGGATGCCAACTATGTGCCGGGCTGGGATTGCCACGGCCTGCCCATCGAATGGCAGATCGAGGAGCAATACCGCAAGGCGGGCAAGAACAAGGACGACATCCCCATCGATGAATTCCGAAAGGAATGCCGCGCCTCGGCCGACAAATGGATCGCCGTGCAGACCGAGGAGTTCAAGCGCCTCGGTGTCATCGGTGATTGGAAAAACCCTTACACCACCATGGCCTACGGGGCGGAGGCGCAGATTGTCGCCGAATGCCTGAAGTTTCTCATGAACGGATCGCTCTATCGCGGCTCGAAACCGGTGATGTGGTCGGTGGTGGAAAAGACCGCGCTGGCCGAGGCCGAGGTAGAATATCACGACCATACCTCCACCACCGTTCATGTGCGGTTTCCCGTTGTCTCGGGCGGTGATGAACGGCTGGCGGGTGCGTCCGTGATGATCTGGACCACCACGCCCTGGACCATGCCCGGCAACCGGGCCATCTGTTACGGCCCCAAACTGGACTATTCCCTGATCCAGGTGGACGAGGTGGCCGTAGGCTCCCTGGCTAAAAGCGGTGAAAAACTGGTGCTGGCCGACAGCCTTGTTGCGGACGTCTGCGCGGAGGCCGGGATCACCGCGCACACGGTGTTGGGCGGGATCGGTCATGACGTCCTGGGGTCGGTCATCTGCGCCCATCCCTGGCGGGGCAAGGGCTATGACTTTGATGTGGGTCTCTATCCCGGCGATCATGTCACCGACGACATCGGCACCGGCTTCGTCCATACCGCGCCCGGCCATGGTGCCGAGGATTTCGAGATCGGCATGGCCCATGGCCTGGAAGTGCCGCAAACGGTGAACGGCGACGGCCTGTTCTTTGATCACGTGCCCTTGCTGGCCGGCCACCATGTCTTCAAGGCCGATGCCAAGGTGGTCGATGAACTGACGGCGGTGGATGCTCTGCTGTGTCACGGCAAACTGGTGCACAGCTATCCCCACTCGTGGCGCTCCAAGGCGCCGTTGATCTTCCGCAATACACCGCAATGGTTCATCTCCATGTCCACCACGGGCCTGCGCGAGGCGGCCTTGACGGGCATCGACAATGTGCGCTGGGTACCAAGATCCGGCCGCAACCGTATTCATGCCATGATCGCCGACCGGCCCGATTGGGTGCTCTCCCGCCAGCGGGCCTGGGGCGTGCCCATCACCTTGTTCGTGGACAAGAAAACCGGCGAGACCTTGCGGGACGAGGCGGTCAACGAACGCATCATCGCCGCCGTCAAGGCGGCGGGCGCGGATGCCTGGTTCAATGCCGCGCCGGGCGATCTGTTGGGCCCGAATTATGACGCGGACAATTTCGAAAAGATCGACGACATCCTGGATGTCTGGTTCGATTCCGGTTCCACCCATGCCTACGTCCTGGAACAGCGTCCGGAACTGCAATGGCCGGCATCGCTGTATCTGGAAGGTTCCGACCAGCATCGTGGCTGGTTTCATTCCTCCCTGCTGGAGGCCTGCGGCACCCGTGGCCGCCCGCCATACGAGGCGGTGTTGACCCATGGCTTCACCCAGGACGACAAGGGCCGCAAAATGTCGAAATCCCTGGGCAACGTGACCGCGCCGCAAAAGATCTGCGACCAGTTCGGGGCCGATATTCTGCGCCTTTGGGTGGTCAGTTCCGACTATGCGGTCGACCAGCGCATCGGCAACGAGATCATCAAGGCCCAGGTGGATGCCTACCGCCGCCTGCGCAACACCTTGCGCTTCCTGCTGGGCAATCTGGCCGGCTTTGACGAGGGGGAACGCTTGCCCCTCGCCGAGATGCCGGAGTTGGAGCAATGGGTGCTGCACCGGCTGTCGGAACTGGACGAGCTGACCAGGAAATCCTGCGCTGATTTTGATTTCCACCGCCTGTATGTGGCTCTGGGCAATTTCTGCACCAATGATCTGTCCGCCTTCTATCTCGATATCCGCAAGGACGCGCTGTACTGCGATGACCGCGCCTCGATCCGCCGCCGTGCCGCCCGCACGGTGCTCGATCAGGTATTTTCCTGCCTGACGGCCTGGCTGGCGCCCATTCTCTGCTTCACGGCGGAAGAGGCCTGGCGGACCCGTTTTCCCGACGACGTCAGCGTTCACCTGCGGCAGTTTCCCGAAATCCCCGACGCGTGGCGGAACCATGCGGTCGCCGAGCGCTGGGCCAAGGTGCGCACCGTGCGCCGGGTGGTGACCGGTGCCTTGGAGGTGGAGCGCCGGGAAAAGCGTATCGGCGCCTCGCTGCAGGGGCATCCGACGGTCTATGCGCCGCATGACTATTTGGCAGCCTTGGAAGGTCTGGACGCGGCGGAAATCTGCATCACCTCCGCCATCACCCTGGTCGACGGCATGGTGCCGGAGGGCGCTTTTGGGCTCGAGGATATCGCCGATATCGGTGTCGTCGTCACATTGGCCGCGGGGGACAAATGCGCCCGTTGCTGGCAAATTCTGCCAGAGGTAACGGCGGACGATGACGGCGATGATGGGGTTTGCGGACGTTGCGCCACCGCCGTGGCGGCCCATCAGGCGGCCTAGGGCCGTATTCATGGGGTCCATGGCATCCATGGGGACGCTGCGTTTAAGGGGCCTGGCCCTGGCCGGGGCCATTCTTGTGCTGGATCAGGTCAGTAAATATTGGCTGATCGCGTGGATGGCGGAACAGGGGGGCTGGCGGCAATTGACCGGATTTTTCAATTTGGTCATGGTCTGGAACCGGGGCATCAGTTTCGGGATGTTCCAATCTGGTGAAACCGGCCGCTGGCTGTTGGTATTGTTTTCCGGTCTGGTCTGCGTGGGCCTGGCGATTTGGCTGTGGCGGCAGAACCGCCAATGGCCATCCCTGGCGCTGGGCGCGGTGATTGGCGGCGCCCTGGGCAATATTGTCGATCGTATCTGGCATGGGGCGGTGGCCGATTTTTTCGATATCCACCTCATGGGTTATCATTGGCCGGCCTTTAATATCGCCGACAGTGCCATTACAATCGGCGTGGGCATGTTATTATTCGATAGTTTTCGCGCCAGTGCGGACGGTGGCGACAGCAGCGTAAGCAATGATGTAAGTAATGGGGCGTAAAGGATGGTTAGCAGGATGTCACGATCATATTTAATATGGGCGATCACTGCCGGGCTGGCGCTGGGGGTCTCGGCTTGCGATATCCTGAAGGAGCAGGTCGGGTTGACCAAGAATGCGCCGGACGAGTTCACCGTCATTACCAAGGCGCCCCTGGTCATGCCGCCTGATTTCTCGCTGCGTCCGCCCCGTCCCGGCGCCAAGGGGCCACGGGATATTCAGCCAAGAGAACAGGCCCGCGCGGCCCTTTTGCAGACCGGCAAGGCCGGCCGGGCCGGCGCCGAACAGGCCGGCCGGACGGGTAAGAATACCCTGGCCGGCGCGGCGGGGACGCCATCCACGACCAAAGCCTCCGGCGCCGAATTGCAAATTTTGCAAATGGCCGGTGCCGAGGGAGCGGATTCGTCGATCCGCAGGATCGTCAATCGGGAAACCTCCGTCCTGGCGGAAAAAGATTCCACCTTCACCGACCGGCTGATTTTCTGGCAGGACAAACAGCCCTTTGGTTCCACCGTAGATGCGGGCAAGGAGGCCAAGCGCCTGCGTGAGGCGGCGGCGGCGGGGGAAGTCGCCAGCAAGGGCAAGACACCGATTATCAAGCGGCGCAAACGCGGTTGGCTGGAAGGTATTTTTTAGTATCTTCACAATAGCTTGAGGTTGTCGGCGGATTGAAAACTTGCGTTGTTGCGCCCAGTAACCATATCTGTGGTCATATTTGGGCAGAGATATCCGAGGAAGTCGCGCCGGACCATGAAACGATTAATCCCCGCTCTCGTCATTGTTTTCGTCGCCGCAATATCCGCACAGAACGCCCAGGCGGGGCTGTTTAACCCACAAACCCATACCCTCGCCAACGGCATGGAAGTCGTGGTGATCGAGGATCATCGTGCCCCCGTCGTGGCCCATATGGTCTGGTACAAGGTGGGTGCGGCGGACGAGCCGCCCGGCAAATCCGGCATCGCGCATTTCTTGGAGCATTTGTTGTTCAAGGGCACGGAGAAGGTGCCGTCGGGACAATTTTCCAAGATCGTGGCCCGCAACGGCGGTCGCGACAACGCCTTCACGTCCTATGATTACACCGGCTACTACCAGAATGTGGCCAAGGATAAGCTGGACTTGGTCATGGGTTTGGAAGCCGACCGCATGGTCAACTTGAAATTGACCGCCGCGGACGTCATCACCGAACGGGCGGTGATCCTGGAAGAGCGCCGCTCCCGCACGGATAACAATCCCGCCGCCCAGATGCGCGAAGCCATGAACGCGGCGCAATACATGGCCCATCCCTATGGCATCCCGGTGATCGGCTGGAAGCACGAGATGGAAAAGCTGGACTTGGCCGATGCCGTGGCCTTCTACCGCCGCTACTACGCCCCCAACAACGCCGTTTTGATCGTCGCCGGCGATGTCGAGGCCAAAGCGGTTTTCGCCATGGCGGAGCGCCATTACGGGCCCCTTGAGCGGGCCGAAACACCACCCCGCAGCCGGCCGCAGGAGCCGCCGCAATTGGCTGCCCGGCGGGTCATTTTCAAGGACGCCCGCGTCACCCAGGCGGACTGGCGGCGCGGCTATCTGGCCCCGACCCGAACCGCCGGCGAGCGCCAGCACGCCATACCCCTGTCCATGTTCGCCGATCTGCTGGGCGGCGGCAGTACGTCGCGGCTGTACCAGGCCCTGGTGGTGGAGAGCAAGGTTGCTGCCAACGCGGGGGCCTATTACAGCGCCACGGGCCTGGACATGGGCCGCTTCGTCCTCTATGCGACGCCGTCTCCCGGGGTCTCTCTGGCAGTGTTGGAAACGGCCATGGACAAGGCTTTGAAGGCCGCCCTGAAGGACGGCTTCACGGCGGCGGCCTTGGCGCGGTCGCGCACCGGTTTGCTGGCGGCGGCCGTTTATGCCCGTGATAACCTTTTCACGTCGCCGCGGATATTTGGCAATGCCCTGACATCGGGGTTGAGCGTCGAACAGGTTGAGGCCTGGCCCGACGAAGTGCGCGGGGTCACAATGGAACAGATCATGGCCGCCGGCCGGTCGGTGCTGGTTCCCCGCCGCTCGGTGACCGGTTTGCTGTTGCCGGCGGATGGAGACGGCAAATGATGGTGTCTGGCATGCGAATACTGGCTTTGGCGCTAGCCCTCTGCCTGCCCCTTGCCGCCCACGCCACCAAAATTCAAGCCGTGCGCAGTCCTGGCGGCATCACCGCCTGGCTGGTGCAGGAGCGGACCATTCCGTTGTTGAGCATCAATTTCTCCTTCGCCGGCGGCGCCACCCTTGACGATCCCGCCCGCAAGGGGACCGGCAACATGGTCTCCGTCCTGCTGGATGAAGGCGCGGGGCCATACAATGCCCTGGCCTTTCAAACCAGGTTGGAAGAGCTGGCCGTGCGCATGAGTTTCAGCGCCGATCGGGACAGCTTCTCCGGCAATATGCAGACCCTGACCGCTAACTGCGACGCGGCGTTTGAGTTGTTGCGCCTGGCCCTGAACGAACCCCGTTTCGGGACGGAGGCGGTGGAGCGCATGCGCCGGCAGATCATCACCGGCCTGATCGAGGACAAGGAAGATCCCAATACCATCGGCGGCCGCCTATGGTTCAATACAGCCTTCCCCGACCATCCCTATGGGCCCTCCAGCAAGGGCAGCGTCGAAACCGTCACGGCGATTACGGCGGATGACTTGCGCGGTTTTCTGGTTAAGGCCCTGGCCCGGGACCGCCTAACCATCGGCGTGGTCGGCGATATCTCGGCCGCGGAACTGGGACCGCTGCTGGACCGGACCTTTGGCGCCCTGGTCCCCGGCACCGATTATACACCGGTGCCCGAGATCATGCCCCAGGGCGCGGGTGTGTTGAAAGTGGTGCAACGGGACATCCCCCAAAGCCGGGTCATTTTCGGCGGACCCGGCCTGAAACGAAACGATCCGGATTGGTATGCGGCCTATGTGCTGAATTACGTCCTGGGCGGCGGCGGCTTCGCCTCGCGCCTGAACGAGGAGGTGCGGGAAAAACGCGGCCTGGCCTATTCGGTTTATAGCTATCTCTACCCACTGGATCATACCGCCATTCACATGGGCGGTGTCGGCACCCAGAACGGCCGGGTGGCGGAGGCCCTCAAGGTTATCAAGGAACAGATGGCTCTGGCCCGGGACAAAGGTATCACGGCGGAGGAACTGGCCAACGCCAAGCAGTTCCTGAATGGCTCCTTTCCCCTGCGCCTGACTTCGTCGGGCCGAATCGCTCGGTTGTTATTGGCCATTCAACGGGAAAACCTTAGAATCGATTATCTGGACCGGCGCGCGGACTTGATCAACGCGGTGACATTGGACGCCGTCGCCCGGGTCGCAAAACGGCTGTTACAGCCGGATAATCTGCTCATTGTCGTGGTCGGCAAACCGGTTGGCCTGACCAGCAGCGAATAGCCCGGTCAGCCTTCTTCCCGGCGTCCAATAGCTCTGCTAGCTTGCCATTATGTCGGATATCTTGGACCAAGACATCAGCGGTTGTTTCCCCGCCTCGGTGGGGCTGAACCAGGCTGGACTGAGCGCGCTTCTGCAACAATGCGAGGCGGCGCGCCGGCGTTTTGCCGGAGAACTCGACGCCGGACGATTGGCCCCCCTAGCCATCGCGCGGGGGGTGGACGATCTATCGGCCTTGCGTCCCATCGCGGACGATTGGCGCCAACGCTTCAAGCGGGTGGTGTTGATCGGTATCGGCGGCTCGTCCTTGGGCGCGCGCGCCCTGGCGGCACTGGCGGCGAAAACGGACTTTGAATTGCCGGACCTCGAATTAATCGTGCCGGACAATCTTGATGCGGACTTGATGACTTCTGTCTTAAAGACGGACGATCTGGCCCACACCGGGTTTTTGCTGGTGTCCAAATCGGGCGGTACGGCTGAACCGTTGTCACAGGCCATTACAGCGGTCGCGGCGGTACGGGCCCATCTGGGCGAAGCGGCGACGGCACGGCATTTTCTGGCCATAACGGAACAGGGGGATGGCGCCTTGCGCCGACTGGCATCCCGGATCAATGCACCGGTGCTTGATCATGACCCGGATATTGGCGGGCGGTTTTCCGTCCTCTCCCTGGTCGGCATGCTGCCCGCGATGATGCTTGGCCTGGATGCCGGCGCTGTTCGTGCTGGCGCGCGGGAGGTTTTGGAACAAGCAATGGCGACGGCGCACAGCCCGCCGGCCATGGGCGCGGCCCTGCAGGTTGCCCTCCAACGCCTGGGACTGGCGCAATCCGTCCTGCTGTCTTATGGTGAGGCGTTTCGATCCTTCGCCCTGTGGTATCGCCAGATGTGGGCCGAGAGCCTGGGCAAGCAGGGCCAGGGGACGACGCCTATCGATGCCCTGGGGCCGGTGGATCAGCACAGTCAGTTGCAGCTTTATCTGCAAGGCCCGTTGGACAAGTTTTTTACCATTTTGACGGTGGGCCAGGCCGGCCGCGGCCCCACCGTGGATGCCAGCCTGGCTGAAGACCTGGGCCTGGATTACATGGCCGGACGGACCATTGGTGATTTGGTCGGCGCCATGCAGTCGGCCACGGCGGATACCTTGGTCAAGCATGGCCGTCCCGTGCGCCGCCTCTCGGCCGAACGCCTGGACGAACGCACCTTGGGCGCCCTGTTCATGCATTTCATGCTGGAGACCCTGTTTGCCGCCGATCTGATGGGTGTCGACCCGTTTGGACAGCCGGCGGTGGAGGAAAGTAAGATCCTCGCCCGCCGGTATCTGCGGGACAGTGCCTCATGAAACCCAATGCGCACCTGTTGCGCCGCCTGCCGGAGGTTACCGTCAACCGCATTGCCGCCGGCGAGGTGGTGGAGCGGCCCGCCTCGGCCCTGAAGGAGTTGGTGGAAAACGCCATCGATGCGGGCGCGGGGCAGATCGATATTGTCCTGCTCGATGGCGGGCGGGAGTTGATCTCCGTCACCGACGACGGCCGCGGCATGAGCCGGGGCGAGTTGTCCCTGGCGGTGGAGCGCCACGCCACCTCGAAACTGCCGGACGAGGACCTGCTGGAGATCCAATGGCTCGGTTTCCGGGGCGAGGCGCTGCCGTCCATTGGCGCCGTGGCGCGCCTGTCGATTGCCTCCCGGGCCCATGATCGAGATGATGCCTGGCGGATCGAGGTGGATGGCGGGCGGGTCGGTGGTGTCACCCCGGCGTCGCAGGCCAGGGGCAGCCGGGTCGAGGTGCGGGATCTGTTCCATGCCACGCCGGCGCGGTTGAAATTCCTCAAGACGCCCCGCACCGAATTCCAGCATGCCGTCGACGCGGTCAAGCGTTTGGCCATGGTGCGTCCGGACATTGGTTTCACCCTGTCGGATGGGGAACGGCGCAGCCTGGATCTTCGGCCCAGCCTGATGTCTGGCGGCGATTTGTTCTATGCCCGACTGGCCCGCCTGGGCGCCATCATGGGGCGGGAATTTGCTGACAACGCTCTGGTGATCGATGCGGAGCGGGAGGGCATCCGCCTGACCGGTTATGCCGGATTGCCCACCTTGAACCGGGCCAACAATCGCATGCAGTATCTGTTCGTCAACGGCCGTCCCGTGCGGGATAGGGTTTTGGCCGGCGCCCTGCGGGCCGGTTATATGGAAGTTCTGGCCTCCAACCGCCATGCCATGGCGGCGCTGTTCCTCGAGGTGCCGGCAGGGGAGGTGGATGTCAACGTCCATCCCATGAAGGCGGAGGTGCGTTTTCGCGATGCGGGCATCGTCCGCGGCCTGCTGGTCTCCGCCCTGCGCCACGCCATGGCCGCGGCCGGTCACCGCAGCGCGACCACGGTCAGCACCGCCGCCCTGGGCCGGGTGCGGGAGGGTGGCTTCGATCTGCCCTACCGGCAGCCGCTATATCGCGGCAACACGGGTTTGATGGAGGCTGCCGCCGCATTCCAAGCACCTTTCCAGGCACCCTTTGCCGCCACGGCAGAGCCGTCCGCCCGCCTGGAAACGGAAGATAATATTATCCCGGTTGGCGACTATCCCCTGGGCGTGGCCCGGGGCCAATTGCACGAGACCTATATTGTGGCGCAGAGCGAAAACGGCATCGTCATTGTCGACCAACACGCCGCTCACGAACGTCTGGTCATGGAACGTATCAAGGCACAGCTGGCCGGCCAGGGCGTGGCGCGGCAAATGCTGCTGCTGCCGGAGGTTGTGGAATTGGACGAGGCCGGGGCCCAGCGCCTGGTCGAGCGGGCCGGGGAATTGGCCGAACTGGGCCTGGTGATCGAGGCCTTTGGCACCGGCACAATCGTAGTGCGGGAATTTCCCGCCGTACTGGGGGAGAGCAACATCCAGGGCTTGATCCAGGATCTGGCCGATGAACTGGCCGAGATGGACCAGGCCCTGGCCCTGAAAGAACGGCTGGATGATGTCTGCGCCTCCATGGCCTGCCACGGGAGTGTCCGCGCCGGCCGCCGCCTTACGGTGGAGGAAATGAATGCCCTGCTGCGCGAGATGGAGCGTACGCCGCGTTCCGGCCAATGCAGCCACGGCCGCCCCACCTATGTGGAACTGAAGCTGGGCGATATTGAAAGCCTGTTCGGGCGGAAGTAGCCGCCGCACCTTTGTATTACGCGCTCCAACGCAAAAAGACGATCCGCGCGGCGCCGTATGTTCGCTCGTCCAGCATGGTGAAGCCGGCCCCGGCCTGAAAGTGTTCCTTCCTGGCCAGTTCCACGCAACAGATGCAACCGTTGGCGAGCCAGCCGCCTTCGGCCAGCGCCAACAGGCTTGGTTCCGACTGCCCCGTGCGATAGGGGGCGTCCAGCAAGACAAGGTCAAAAGTGTTGGGGGCCGCGCCGGGCTGGGTTGCATCGCGGTGAAGGACCTGGACCTGTTCGCCAAGTGCCAAAGCCATATCCCGAATACGGCGAACGGCAAGTTTGTTGTGTTCGATGAAACAAACCCCGGCCGCGCCCCGCGAGAGGGCCTCGAAACCCAGGGCGCCGGTGCCCGCGAAGGCATCGAGCACCATGTGGCCCGCGGGCAGACCGCCATAGTCACCATGGGAGAGGGTATTGAACAACGCCTCCCGCGCCCGGTCCGAGGTGGGGCGGATATCGATCCCTTCAGGCGGGCTCAGGCGCCGGCCCCTATGCTTGCCCCCGACGATGCGCATGGCCGCTATTTCTTCGATTTCCTTGGCGATTTCTTGCGGGCATCACCCTCTGTTTCGCCCAAACCAAAGGCCTCGGCGTGGCGGCCGAGCTGATCACGCAGGATGCGCCGGGGTACGGCGGCGATGTCGCCCCTCGACAATTCGCCCAGCTGGAAGGGACCGTAGGAGAGGCGGATCAGGCGCGTAACCTGTAAATCCATATGCTCCATGACCCGGCGGATTTCCCGGTTCTTGCCTTCCTTCAGGGACAGGCTCAGCCAGGCGTTGCCCCGTTGGCGGCTGTCCAGCTTGGCCTCGATGGCGCCGTAGGAGACGCCCTCGATCCGTATGCCATTCGCCAGGCGCTCCAGGGCTTTTTCATTCACCGCGCCATGCACCCGCACCCGGTAGCGCCGCCGCCAGCCCGTGCTGGGCAATTCCAAATGGCGGGCCAGGGCGCCGTCGTTGGTCAGCAGCAACAGCCCCTCGGTGTTCAGGTCCAGGCGGCCAACCGAGACGACACGCGGTAATGAGGCGGGCAGATGCTGGAACACGGTGTCCCGGCCCTCGGGGTCATTGTTGGTGGTCAGCAGGCCCTTGGGCTTGTGATGGCGCCATAATTTGGTCGGCTCCGCCTTGGCCAGGGCCTTGCCGTCGACTTCGATCCGGCTCTTTGCGGTGACCACACAGGCCGGCGTCTCCAGCACCTTGCCGTCCACGCGTACCCGGCCGGCGATGATCCAACGTTCCGCCTCGCGACGGGAACACAACCCCGCCCGCGCCAAGCGTTTGGCGATGCGTTCGCCAACACCGCCGCCAACGCCGCCCCCGACACCGCTGTCGGCACTGGCGTCTTGCGGCTTGACCCTGTCCTGCTTGCTGCTCATGGTGGCCACCATGCCCATTGCGACGACGAAATCAACCTTCATGAACCTGGCCCTTGATCAAGCGCGCCAGGCCGCCGCCCGTGGCGAGGTTCCCATCGGCGCCGTCCTGGTTGATCACACGGGGAAGGTCCTGGCCTCGGGTGGCAACCGCACCGAGGTCGCCGCCGATCCCACGGCCCATGCCGAGATGGAAGTGATCCGTCAGGCCTGTGCCCTGCGCGGCGCGCCCAGATTGCCCGATTGCGATCTATACGTGACCCTGGAGCCCTGTCCCATGTGTGCCACGGCCATTTCCTTCGCCCGCATCCGGCGCCTCTATTACGCCGCCCCCGATGCCAAGGGCGGAGGTGTCGAGCATGGCCCCCGCATCTTCCACCAACCCACCTGCCATCATGCGCCGGACCTCTACTCCGCCATCGGCGAAGAGGAAGCCGCCATTCTGCTCCGAACCTTCTTCCAGGCCCGCCGCTAGAGGGAAAATTTTTTCGGTGACGTAATACCTATTTAAGTTATTGCAATAAAACAGTTATTGTATTTATTATATGTATATAAGTATTACGTTACCGTATTAAAAATATGTTTCAAATGATGCCGGCGGATTTGAAGGCGGTGATTTCAGCTTCGTTGTAGCCGGCCTCGGCCAAAACTTCCTCGGCGTGTTCGCCGGGGGGGACCGGCGGAGTGTCGATACTGCCGCCGCCGTGGGCCAGGCGGAAGCCGGAGCCGATCAGGTTCAGTTCGCCATGGGGGCTGTCCACGGATTGGCGGACCTCGCGGTGATCCAGTTGCGGGTGGCGGTAGGCCTCGGCAATGGTGCGGACCTGGCTGGCCGGCGCCCCGGCTTTGGCCAGGCGGTCCTCCCACTCGGTGATGGTGCCGGTGGCGAAGGCAGCTTCGATGATTTCGCGCAGGGCGCCTTCATGTTCCGTGCGGCCGTGCCAGTCAGCAAAGCGCGGGTCGTCCAGCAATTCCGGCCGGCCGATGGCATCCATCAAGGCCCTGAACTGTTTTTCCGTGTTCACGGCCAGCAGCAGGTTGTCATCCCCCACCTTGAACAGGTTCGCCGTCGGGCGGCGGGAGATGGCTTGATTGCCGTATTGGCCGTGAATGTGGCCGGTGGTGGTGTGCTCGCTGACCAGGGGCGAGAGGAACGCCAGGGTCGAATCCAGCATGGAGACATCGATGCATTGGCCCTTGCCCGTATGGGTCCGTTGGAACAGGGCGGAGGCGATGGCGAAGGCGGAGGTCATGCCGCCAATGGCATCGCAAACCGCGAAACCGGCCCGCGTCGGTCCCGTGCCTTCGTGCCCGGTAATGGACATGATACCCGAGACCGCCTGGATGCGGCCGTCGTACGAGGGCGTGTTGCGTTCCGGGCCGTTCTGGCCGAAGCCGGAGACGGCGCAATAGATCAGGCTGGGATTGATGGCCGAGAGCGCCTCGTAGCCGATGCCCAGGCGCTCCATAACGCCGGGGCGGTAGTTTTCCGTGACGATATCGGCCTTGGCCGCCAGACGCTTGACGATCTCGATCACGGCGGGATCTTTCAAATCCAGGGCGATGTTGCGCTTGTTGGCGTTAATGGCCAGCCAACCCGGCGCCATGCCCCGGTCGGACCATTCCTTGGACAGGGGGCCGTTGCGCATTTCCTCGCCGCCCGGCCGTTCCACCTTGATCACGTCGGCGCCCAGGAGGGCCAGTTGGAAGGTGCCAAACGGCCCCGCGAAGACTTGTGTGAAATCGAGCACGCGAACGCCCGCAAAAGGTTTAGTCATTGTGCTTTGTCATCCGACTTTGCTCCCCGCCCCAATCAGTTCTATTCGGCGGCATCCCGCTGTTGTTTGGCGACCCGCTTGACTTCGTCGAAATCGGCCCGGCGGCGGGCGATCTCCTCGGCCGGGATGCGCTCCACATTCTGGAAGTCCAGCTTCCATTCCGCGTCATCGTTCCAGCGCTGGGGCGATTGCACCGTGGTGCGGGGACCGACGGCGCTTTCCAGCAGATCCAGGGCCAGGGCCAGGGTCTGTCGCTGGCTGTTGGGGTCGTGGGGCTTGCCGGCTGAATTGCCCAGAGGGAAATCACTAAACAGGAAGCGGGGCACGCCGGCCTGTTCGACAATATCCTTGGCGCAGCCCATGATCACGGTGGGGATGCCGTTGGCTTCAAGGTAGCGCGCGGTCAGACTCACGGTCTGGTGGCACACCGGTCAAGCCGCGACAATGACGGCGGCCTCGGCCCCATCCTCCCGTAGACCTTGCAGCACATCAACGCAATCCTGTTCGATCGTGGTGACCTGGCTGCGGTTCGTGGGCGTGCCCTGAAAGCGTTCCGCCAGACCGCCGATGCGCCCTTCGCCGGCGGCGGCCTTCAGCTGCGCCAGGGGGAAGTAGGAATTGATATCGGCGGCGGTGGTGTATTTGCGGTCATAGCCCAGATGGGAAATGCGCACATCCGGCTCGCCCTCGATACTGCCCCCATAGACCCGGTAGAACTTGGCGGCGGCATTGTAGGCGGCACCAGGGCCCTGGTCGCCCTTGTCCGTTTGATAGGGCGCGGAGGTGACCACCAGATCCACCTTGGTCTCGCGCAATGGTTTTTTCAGTTTGGTGAAGGGGACCTCCGTGTACTGGGCCCAGCGGTAGGGATTGCCGTAGCCCAGGGCCAGATAATAGTCCCGCAGCCGTTGCATGTAGGGGACGGGCAGGTCATGGGGTGCCGCGAAACCCAGACCTTCGTCCTGATCTGATTGCTGGTTTGATGGTTCAGCCATTCCGTTGGCCCCTTTCGATACAAATCGGTTCTGCGACAACATAGCACACACCCGATATGAGACTCAAAAGTGTTCGAGGGCTACATTGCCCTTGGACAGGGGATGAAACGCCAAAACCCGGGCATGGGGGAGCCCGCAAGGCCACAATGAAGGATAGGTAGGAAATGATCCCCGATTATTTGGATCGCTCGAAAGACCTGCAGGAGCGGCTGCTGAAATTCATGGACGACACGGTATATCCCAACGAGGACGTCTATCAGGAACAACTCGACAGCGCCGCCCAGCGCTGGTCCGTACCCCCGGTGTTGGAGAAAATGAAAATCAAGGCCCACGACGTGGGCTTGTGGAACCTCTTCCTCCCGGAAAGCGATGACGTTGAGCCCATGTCCAATCTGGACTATTTGCCCCTGTGCGAAATCATGGGACGCTCCCCCATCGCGGCGGAGAGCATGAATTGTTCCGCGCTCGATACGGGCAACATGGAAGTTTTCACCCGCTATGCCACGGCTGAACTAAAGGAACGTTGGCTAAAACCCCTGCTGGAAGGCAAGATCCGTTCGGCCTTTGCCATGACGGAGCCTGCGGTGGCATCCTCCGATGCCACCAACATCGAAACGGCCATCGAGCGCCAGGGCGATGAATATGTCATCAACGGCCGCAAGTGGTGGACCTCCGGCATCGGCAATCCGCGCTGTGAAGTGCTGATCCTGATGGGCAAGACGGACCCGGACAATCCCGACCGCTACCGCCAGCAATCCATGATCATCGTGCCCCGCGATGCGCCCGGCATCACGGTGGAGAAAATGCTGCACGTGTTCGGCTACGACGATGCGCCCCACGGCCACGGCCAGGTCCTGTTCGAGGATGTGCGCGTGCCCGCCGATCATATTCTGTTGGGCGAGGGCCGCGGCTTCGAGATCGCCCAGGGCCGTCTTGGCCCGGGCCGCATCCATCACTGAATGCGCCAGATCGGCGTGGCGGAGCGCGCCTTGGAGGATATGTGCAAGCGGGCCAAATCCCGCCACGTCTTCGGCAAGCTGATTTCCGAACAATCGGTCACCACCGAGCGGATCGCCGAGGCGCGGATCGCCATCGACAGCAACCGCCTGTTGGTGCTGTACGCGGCCCACAAGATGGACATCGTGGGCAACAAGGAGGCCCGCAAGGAGATCGCCATGATCAAGGTGTCGGTGCCCAACATGACCTGCCGCGTGGTGGACATGGCCATGCAGGTGCACGGCGGTGGTGGTGTCAGCCAGGTCTTTAATCTGGCCCATGCCTATGCCCATTCCCGCACCTTGCGATTCGCCGACGGCCCCGATGAAGTGCATCGCGCCCAGATCGGGCGGTTGGAGCTGCGCCGCTGGAACTAAGCCTGTAATAGATTTGACGATAGGGGCGGGGCCGGTGTATGCGGGCTCCGCCCCCTTTGATTTGGGGATGTTCAACCGCAGGGGACAAGGTTATGGCAATCGACGATTGGTTCGCGGCCAGCTACAGCGAGGCGCGGGCAAAATTCCTGAAGTCGGCGAAGGCGGCCGGCGCAACCATGCAGTCGTACGACCATCCCCTCAAGGGCCCGGACGGCGGCGATCTGGCGACTGATCTGGCCTGCCTGGGCCCCGGCGACGCCCCGCGCGTCATGGTGATATCGTCGGCCACCCATGGCGTGGAAGGGTTCTGCGGTTCGGGCTGCCAGGTCGGTTTCCTCGACAGCGGCCTGCATGACGAACTGCCCGACGGCATGGCCGTGATGTATGTGCATGCCCACAACCCTCATGGTTTTGCCCATCAGCGGCGGGTGACCGAAGATAATGTGGATCTGAACCGGAATTTCGTCGACTTCGAAGCCCCCTTGCCGGCAAACCCGGCCTATGACGAAGTGCATCCCTGGCTGGTGCCCGCCGATTGGGACGGCCCGGCGCGGCGGGAGGCGGATGACGCCATCGCTGCCTATATCGAAAAGAACGGCATGACGGCCTTTCAGGCGGCGGTCAGCGTCGGCCAGCACGGCCATCCCGATGGCGTGTTCTATGTCGGACAGAAACCAACTTGGTCGCGGCAAACCATCGAGACACTGGCCCGTGAACATCTGTCGGGCCGCAGCCATATGGCGTTGATCGATATCCACACCGGCCTGGGACCCCGGGGCCATGGCGAGTTGATCTCGGTCGACCGGAAGGGCGGCGCCGAGCATCTGCGCACCGTGGCGTGGTATGGCGACGAAGTGACCACGCCCGCTTCAGGTGACAGTGTTTCCGCCGATGTTCAGGGCACTATCGAGGGCGGCTACAGTGCCTTGTTGGGAGAAACGGAATGCACGACCATCGCCATTGAATACGGCACCCTGCCGGCGGAACAGGTGCTGCAAGCCCTGCGGGCGGACAATTGGCTCTATTTGCATGGCGATGTCACCTCACCCGAGGGGCAGGTGATCAAAAGCGAGGTGCGGGCCGCCTTTTATGGCGAGGATAGCCAATGGAACAGCGATGTTTGGCAGCGGGGTCTGGACATCGCCCGCAAGACCATTGCCGGGTTGGCAGACAGTTGAGCATCCATTTTCGGCCTGACTACGCCGCCTGCCGGGATTACTTCCTGGAACTGGCGGCGGCATCGGGCGGCAAGCTGTGCCGCGCCGAAAATCCCGCGCCCGGGCCTGGCGGCCTGGCGTTGAGTACGGAGTTTCTGCGCCTGGGTCCCGAAGATGCCGGCCGCGCCTTGATCATGGTATCGGGCACTCATGGGGCCGAGGGGTTCGCCGGCTCCGCCATTCAATGCGCCTGGCTGGACAGCCGGCCGCATCTACTCAATGATCTACCGGGCGGTCTGCCGGACGATCTAGCCGTGCTGCTGGTGCATGGGCTAAACGCCTTCGGCTTTGCCCATTTACGCCGGGTCAATGAAAACAATGTGGATTTGAACCGCAATTTCATCGATCACGAAGATGATCATCCCGAAAACGAGGGCTATGCCAAGATCGGCGGCGCCATGGCGGCCGCGGACCTGGATGGCCCTGGCCGCGCGGCGGCGGACAAGGCATTGGCGCGGCTGCAAAAGGAGATGGGATCCTTCAACGTCATGCGCGCCATCGGCGGGCAATACGAGGCGCCCCAGGGCATGTTCTACGGTGGCCGCATGCCGGTTTGGTCCAACCGCGCCCTGCGGGAATATCTGCCGTTGCTGCTGCCTAATGTGCGGCGGGCGGCCTACGTGGATATCCACACCGGCCTGGGCCCCTCGGGCCACGGCAGCCGCTATTGCTATCACGCCAAGGGCACGGCGGAACACGACCTGGGCCGCCTTTGGTGGGGCAAGGAAATGACCGCCGCCGCGGCCAAGATCAACCACGGCAAAACCGGCCACGGCGCCATGGAAGCCTTGGCTCCGGCCCAGGTGGTTTGCCTGACCTTGGAATTTGGTACCCTGCCCTTTGACGCGGTTTTGGCGGTGCTGCGGGATGAGCATGCCCTGTGGTGGCACGGCGGGGATCGTGACGGCCAAGCGGTCAGGTCGGCCTTCAAGGCCGCCTTTTGCCGCGCGGACGAAGTCTGGCGGGACCGGGTGGTTGAACAGGGCCTGGAGATTGCCGCCGATACACTGGTTGGTCTGGCAGCGGGATGATTAAATTCCGTGTTGGTGCCCGGTAAAATGGGATTTTCCAGCCTGGGAAAATCGGCTAGGATGCGGGACCCAAGCTAATCTACGTCGTGCAAAACTGGGGGGAGCGCTAGGATGGCCAAGCGCCGCTGGTTCCATATGTCGGCCGAGACCTTCGAAAAGGCACAGCAGTCTTGTGAGGAATTGCACACGGCCCAGGGCATCAAGACGGAATTGCGCATCATCTGGAACGACGAGCATACCGCCTGTCTTGTCTGCCTCGACGGCGCCTCGAAGGATTGGCGCCGGCCACAGCAATGGATAGAGGATTGTGACGACGTCCATTGCCGGACGTCCTATCCCGGACTGCCGCAAATCCCGGTCGTCGGCAGCTGGCTAAATCCGGTGGAGGAGCCCGTCATGAGCGAGGCGGGCGGCGAGACCTTCTGGGATGGCGGGGTCTGGTCCGATCGTTGATCAACCGCGTCCGTGGGCTTGCAAAAAATCGATCTCCGGCCCGGCGGGCACGACTTGGGTGTGGTTAACGGCGGCGATGGTGTAATAGCCCGCCTTCATGCGAATCAGGTCGATGGTCCCGGCGATGCCGGGTATTTGATACAACTCCCGGGTATATCCCCATAGGTTCGGATAATCCTGAACCCGCCGAATATTGCATTTGAAGTTGCCATGGTAGGCCAGATCAAAGCGCAACAAGGTGGGAAACAGCCGCCAGTCCGCTTCCGTCAATTCATCGCCCAGCAAATAACGGCCTTCGCCCAAGCGGGCATCGAGCCAGTCCAGGGTTTCAAACAGGGGATAGACGGCCTCATCGTAGGCCTTTTGATTGGTGGCGAAACCGGCGCGGTAAACACCGTTGTTGACATTGTGGTAGATGCGCTCGTTCAAGGCATCGATTTCATCGCGCCGCGCCTCGGGGTAAAGATCCGGCCCGGCGGCGCCGACCTGATCAAAGGCGGAATTGAACATGCGGATGATCTCGGAGGATTCATTATTGACGATGGTTTCCTCTTCCCGGTCCCACAGCGCCGGCACGGTGACCCGGCCGGAATAGTTCGGCTCCGCCTTGGTATAGATTTCGTGCACATGGGTGGCGCCATTGACATAGTCGGGGATCAGGCCGTCGCCCTCGTGAAAATGCCAGCCTTGGGGGTGCTTCACCGCATCGGCAATGGAAATCGAAATGATATCTTCCAGACCCTTGAGTTTGCGATAGATCTGGGTGCGATGGGCCCAGGGGCAGGAATCCGCTACATAAAGATGATAGCGGCCCGCCTCCGCCCGAAAGCCGCCCCCGCCATGGGGGCCGGGCGCGCCGTCGGGGGTGATCCAATTACGGAAGGTGGAGTCGAAACGTTCAAACCGGCCGCCGGATTTCTCCGTGTCGTACCAGTCCTCGTGCCAGATACCATCGACAAGCAAACCCATGATCTTAGCCCTTTTTGGATATCCTGCATCGTATGCGGAACGGATTAACATGCCGCGCTTGCATGCATGAATACTCATTTAGATACCAGACTTTAGGCGAAAATTAAGAAAATCTTAGCGTTTCAGTAACAATCTGTTTGCAAGCCGACGGCTTAGTGGGGAGTAGGACGAAAAAAACAATAAGGGCAAGGTATGAGTTCTGGTAACGGTGCGGCGATTGAAAATCGGATACCCGGCGTGGGGCAGTTCGACGATTTGGAAACGGCGGGCAACATCATCACCGCCGGTGAGAAAATGGTGGCTTCGGTCGGCAGGGTCGAGGCCGTTCTGAACAGCGCCAACCGGGATTCCTCGGCCTATCATCAGGCCTTGGCGGACTTCGATGGTGAAATATCCCAAGGCAGCAGCGAAGAAATGAAGGCCCTGGTGGCCAGAATGATGCAGCAGACCCAGGATATGCAAAGGCAGAACAATGTCTTGCGGGCGCAGTTGGAACACTCATCGGGTGAAATTGAAAAATTGCGCTGTAATCTCGAAGAAGTCCAAAACGATGCCATGACCGACGGCCTGACCCGTGTCGGCAACCGGAAATGCTTCGATCTTAGGCTGGGCCAAATGGCCGAGGCCGCCCTCCAAGATGGCCAGGGCCTCTGCCTCATGATGTTCGACGTGGATTATTTCAAGGCTTTTAATGACGCCCACGGCCATCCCATGGGGGATCAGGTTCTGCGGCTGGTGGCCAGCACCTTACAGGAAAGCGTCAAGGGCCGGGACGTGGTTGCCCGTTATGGCGGCGAGGAATTCGCCGTCATCCTGGCGGGTGCCCGGCTGGCCGATGCAATCAAGGTTGGGGACGGCATCCGCGAAACAGTCGCCAAGCGGCGCATCGTGCGCAAGCGCACCGGTGAAGAGTTGGCCGCCATCACCATCTCCGCCGGCATCGCCGCCTATCGACCGGGCGAACCGCTCATTGACCTCATCGAACGCAGCGACAATGCGCTCTACCGCGCCAAGGACTGCGGCCGCAACCTGGTCCTGCCGGAGGCCGCCGAACCCGCCAAGATCGCCCTCAAAGGCTAGCCTTATTTACCGAAGTCCAGCTGTAGACCGGGTGTTTTGACCTTATACCAAGGCTTGCCGGTGCCGCGT
>JAYGEA010000162.1:0-18803 GCA_046582635.1 Alphaproteobacteria bacterium | reverse complement strand
ACGGGCACGGCGCCTTGCTTGGATGGCGCGGCGGCCGCTTTCACGCCCGGCGGCGGGGCCAGGGTCTGCTCGGTGACATCGCCGCGGGGCAGGGCGGGCAGGGCGTTCTGCTGCTCGGGCGGCGTCGCCACCCGCTTGGCCAGGACCTTGCCGGGCCGGGTGCCTATCATGGTCACCCGGACCTTCGCCGTGCCTTTCTTGTGAAACCCCAATAGCTGCGCCGCCCGGCGGGAGACATCAATGATGCGGCCATTGACGAAGGGGCCCCGGTCATTGACCTTCAGCACCAGGGAGCGGCCATTGTCCAGATTGGTAACCTGGACCCGCACCGGCATGGGCAGGGTCTTGTGGGCCGCCGTCAGGGCGTTCATGTCGTAGATTTCACCATTTGCCGTGCGCCGGCCATGAAACGGATCGCCATACCACGAGGCGATGCCGGTCTTGTCATAGAGCGGATCTTCCCGGGGGTAGTACCAAATGCCCTTGACCGCGTAGGGTTTGCCGACTTTGTAGACCCCGGCGGAGGAGCTGGGTTTTTCCGCCCCCGCCTGGCTTAGTTTCTTGGCCACGTGAACAGCCAGCTGGCTTTCCGCGCAGGCGGTCAGCGCAAAAGCGGCCAGCAGCCAGATGACCGGCCGGCAGAAGCTGCCGCAGATGCCCCCGTGGCGAAAAGCCTCAGCCACCGGCGCCAATTCCATCCGCCAACAGGCCCACTGCCAGGGCAAAGTAGGTTGATCGGTTCCACAACAGCGTGGTGCGGTAATTTTTATAGACCATGTAGGCGGGTGACATGTTGCCCTTTTCCGGCAACACGATGGAGGCGGCCAGCTGGCGGCTGGGCAGATCGCCGCCCCCGGCCCGGCGCACGCCCATTGCCTGCCAATCGCCAATGGGCTTGCGCACCTTCAGATCCGCCATGGCGCGATCGAAACCGGCGGGCAGGGTGACTTCCCGGCCCCAGGTCTGGTCGGACCGCCAACCGGATTTGGCCAGGTAATTGGCGGCGGAGGCAAAGACATCCTGCCGCGTGGTCCAGATATCCCGCCGGCCGTCGCCGTCATAATCAATGGCATGGGCCAGGAACGAGGACGGCATGAACTGACACTGCCCCATGGCGCCGGCCCAGGATCCCACCATGTCCTTGGGCGCAATATGACCTTCATTGAGGATTTGCAGGGCGTTCAACAATTCCTTGCGGAAATAGGCGCTGCGGCGGCCGTCGTAAGCCAGGGTGGCGAGTGCCGGAATAACCTTGAAGCCCCCGGTCACCCGGCCGAAATCCGTCTCGATCCCCCACAGGGCGACAATGAAACGGGGCTGCACGCCGATCTTCTTGCCGATCTCCTCCAGCAGGGCCCGATTGGCCAAAAACTTGGCCCGGCCTGTCCGGATGCGGGCGCGGGGCACCACCCGGTCGCGGTATTGCGTGAAGGTCAGAGTGAATTCCGGTTGCCGCCGGTCCAGCTCGATGACCCGGGGGATGGGTTTGATCTGGCTCAGAGCCTCATCCAGGATTGCGGCTGAAATGCCCTTGGCCTGAGCCTCGGCCCGCAAGTCCCGCAGCCAGGTCTGGAATTCCTCCGCGCCCGCAACAGGGGAGAACAGGAACAACAGCGAAAAAATTGCCAGGATTCGGGCTGTTTTCAACACAAGCATCACCTCGTCAGATCGACGTACCGCAACCGCTTGTGCCATGTCGGCGGAGCGGGGACAAGGTGTTGTGATCACCTTGCCCCGCCGTGCCCGGTCTAGGCCGCGTGTCCCTTCTCGTCGGCGGCAGCGAAGGCATCTATCCCGATGTCCGCGCGGAAGTCCGCCGTGGTCTCCGCCTTCGCGTCTTCCAAGGGAATTCCGGTGGCATCGGCCACCCGGTCGATGGCATTGAACAACGCCGCCACGGCCGCCGTATCGGTCAGTGCCGCGCCGCCCATGACGGCCGCAATATCCTCCCGCGCCGCCCGTAGTTCGCCCGCGTCATTGCCCAAAACGGCCGTTGCGAAGCGAATCAGCCGCGCCCCGTTTTCAATACCGCCGTCGCGCGGGGCTCCATCTCCGACCATGATCGAAAGGTCGTAGTCGCCACCATCATTTTTGCCGCTCGCACGGAGCAGCTGCCCATGGCTGGTGGTTCAATAAACGCACTGGTTCAGGGCCGAGATCCGGCCGGCCACCAGTTCGATTTGCGCATGGCTGATGGCGCGGTACTCGTTATCGAAATCCCGCATCGCCTGGGGCGGCAGGTACTGGTTAACCACCAGATCAAAGAACCCCTTGACCGCCGCCGGCACCAAACTCATGGCCTGGTAAATATACGCCGCCGTGGGCCGGCCGGCGTACAAGTCCTGATCATCGGTGCCGATCGCATCTTCCGGCGACAGGGTTGGCACCCAGGCCAGTTGCCGCCTAGCCGCCGGCCGCTGCCGCGTCGGCTCCCCCGGCCGCGCTTCGGGCAGGGGCCACGGGTTCAGGCCCAGAGCATGGGTGAATGTATCAATGGCGACGATGTTGGCGATCACCCCCAGCGTCTCCACATAACGTTCCTCGACCATGCCGCTGGCATGCAAACCCTCGTACCAGCTTCGGCCGAGGCGGCCGGGATCGGTGCGGATACGGTGGATCTGTTCCACTTCCAGATCCGACAGTTGGCCGGTGTGGTCATGGCTGCCCTGTACGCCATTGGGAGAGAGGGCATCCTTGCGGTCCTGGCATAATTGGCAATCGAGGGCGGCGCGGGCCTCGCGGGCGATGGCAATACGTTCCGCTCCGCTCAGCCAGGTGCCGGCCTGTCCCAACTGCTGCCAGGCCCGCCCATGGGCGGCGGTGATGTCATCACGCACCTCCCACGGCAGACTTTGATAGCTGATATTCGTCATGTTCAATCCAGTTCAAATATTGCAGCCGCACACTATACTTGCAATCCCGGCCCGTAGGGTGAAATCTATGGCTGCCAATTTAAACGCGGGAGGATCCACAAATGGCACTTGTACTGACCAGCCAAAGCTTCAACGACGGCGACTATCTCGGCAATGACCATGTTCTCTCCGAGGCCTATGGCTTCGGCTGCGCGGGGGGCAATCGGTCACCGCAACTGTCCTGGTCCGGCGCGCCGGAGGGCACCAAAAGTTTCGCCCTGACCTGTTTCGACCCCGACGCCCCCACGGGCAGCGGTTTCTGGCACTGGGTCGCCGTGAACATTCCCGCCAACGTGACCGAATTGGCCCTGGGCGCGGGCAGTGACGGCATGCCCGACGGCACCTTGCAGACCCGCACGGATTTTGGTCCGGGCGGCTATGGCGGCCCCTGTCCACCCGAAGGCGACCATCCTCACCGATATCTCTTTACCCTGCACGCCGTCGGCCTGGACGCCCTGCCGGTGGAGGCGGATACCTCCGCCGCCGTGGTCGGCTTCATGCTGCATTTCAACACCATCAAAAAAACAGCCTTGATGGGCCTCTACAAACGCTAATTTTTAATACGGTGACGTAATACTTATATTATTACAACTGGGGTATAAATTCTTGTATTGTGTGGATTATATAATTATTACGTCACCGTATTAAATCCGCGCTGCCTCGGGAGTGTCGGTCATTATCGAAACAGCCGGTGGCTGGCAATCTTGGCGCCGGCGGATAATGCGGCCAGTTTGGCCCAGACCACGTCTTCGGCCACCTTGCCCATGCCGGCGGAGGTGTCGAAACCGCAATCGGTGCCGGCCAGGACCCGGGTGGGATCACCTAGGGCGTGGGCGATGCGTTCGATACGATCGGCCACCACCTCCGCGTGCTCCACATAGTTTGTCGTGGTGTCGATGACGCCGGCGACCAGGATCTGGTCATCGGCCAAGGGGCCGGCGGGGCCGTGGTTGAACAGCTTGTATTCGTGGGCATGGCGGGGATTGGCGAAGGGCAGAACGATGCCGCCCACGTCCGCCTGCAGGATGGCCGGCAGGATATCGGCCAGATCCACGTCCAGATCGTGGGGCCCTTCGTAGTTGCCCCAGCAAACATGCAGGCGCACCGCCGCGCGGGGGATGTTGATGAGGCTTCGATTGATGGCCCCGACCACCCGCTCGACAAATTCGATGAAGGCGGAGAGCGGCTGGTCCGCATAGGTGATGTGCCGCTCCAGGGCCAAATCGGGGCAGTCCAGTTGCAGGGTGAAGCCGTGCGCCACGATGGCCTCGTATTCCACTTGCAGGGCCGTGGCCAGGGCGTCGAGATAGCCCGCCTCGCTATCGTAATATTCGTTCGGCACGGCCGCGGCGATGATGCCCGGCGAGGGCGCGGTGATGAAGGCCTCGCGCTGGTCCGGCGCCCGGGCCGTCAGAATTCGGCGAAAATCGGCGCATTCGGTTTCCACGAAGGCCGGGTCCAGATAGCGCACCTGGTCCACCACTTTCGGTACATCGAAGTTGGTCACTCCCACTTTGTTGGCCGCCAACTGTTGCCGCATGGCGAGAAAACCGGGATAGCGGGCCACATCGGCCGGGCCCTGGCGGCTGCCCAGACCGGCGAAGCCGCTCATGCGGTGGCGCACGTAGAGGAAAAAGGCATCCCGGGGCTGCTCCCCGTTATTGGGAATGTCGATGCCCGCGTCCAGCTGTTTCGGCAGCACCCAGGCGGTGGCGTCCTCGATTGCGGCGGCCAGGGCCCCGGCGTCTACGGGGCGGCCCTGTACCCGGTCGGCGAACATGGCGACCAATTCCGGCGGGCGCGGCAGGCTGCCCGCATGGGTGGTCAGGATGCGGCCTTCACTGCGTTGCATGCCATGGGCTCCACATGCCAGGGGCTCTTATTGCACGCCGGCCAAGGATACGCCCGTCAAGGCTAGGCCGGCGATGGTGACCCGAACAGACGGCTCATTTGGTTTCCAATCATCGTAGTGTCGGCAATGTGCTATGAACGCCTATTCTGCCCATCCCCCGGCGATCATTACAATGAAACAAATGATGCGGAACAATTCAGATCATGCGTAAACATATTGTTATCTTCGGCCCCTCGGGCTTGGTGGGCGGCGCCGCCCTGCGCCATTTCGATGCCCAGGCCGATTGGCAGGTTACCGCGCTGTCGCGGTGGCCGCCGGCGTTCGAACATGGCGGCCGGTTTATCCCCCTGGATCTGACCGACCGCGCCGCCTGTGACGCCGCCCTGAGCCAGTTAACGGACACAACCCATATCATCTACACCGCGCTTTATGAGCAGGAGGACGTGATCCGCGGTTGGCGCGCCAAGGCGCAGATGGAGACCAACGCCGCCATGCTGCGCAATGCCCTCCAGCCCATCGACGCCGTGGCCCCGAACCTGCAACACGTCTCGTTGTTCCAGGGCACCAAGGCCTACGGCGCCCATCTGCGCCCGCCCCCGGTGCCGGCGCGGGAGCGCTGGGTCCGCAACGATCACGAAAATTTTTATTGGTACCAGGAAGATTTCATCAAGGAACAGCAGCAGAAAAAGCAGCTGGGCAAGGCCTGGACCTGGACAATATTAAGGCCGCAAACCATTTTCGGCTTTGCCCTGGACGCGCCCCTGAACATCCTGCTCGCCATGGCCGTCTATGCGGTGATCCGCCGGGCAGAGGGCCTGCCGCTCTGCCATCCCGGGGGGGGTGGCTACGTGACCGAGGCCATCGACACCCGCCTGATTGCCCGCTGTTTGGACTGGGCCACGGAGGCCCATGGCGCCCGCGACCAGATCTTCAACATCACCAACGGCGACAACATCACCTTCCCCGGCCTCTGGCCCACCCTGGCCCGGCATTTCGGCATGACCATGGGAGAGCCCGAGCCACAGTGCCTGGTGGACAGCATGCCCGCCAAGGCGCACATCTGGGAGGATATCGCCAAGGACCACGGCCTGCGCGACATCCCCTACGACAAACTGGTGGGCCCGTCCTGGCAATTCGCCGATTTCAACTTCGCCGCCGGCAAGAACCCCGCGCCCGTGGTGGTCTCCACCATCAAACTGCGCCAGGCCGGCTTCCAAGACTGCATCGATACGGAAGACATGCTGATCGAATTGCTGACCCAGTACCAGGACGAGGGGATCTTGCCGCGCTAGAGCATTTCCGAATTGGGATTGCTCCAATTCTTAAAGTTAGAGCAATTTTTCCAATCACTTAGAATCGCTTTGCGATTCACGTTGGACCGGAATTGCTCTAGGTTATGAAGCGGAAAGCTTACCGAGAGCGGTTCCCGGCAATTGACCGAACGGTTGATTTACGGCCATGGAACCGGCTCCTATCAAGGCCTGAACCAACACGGCCACGGTCAGGAAAACCGGGTACTCCCATCCGCCACCTTCCGCCGAGAACACCCAGCCGTTGGGCAGATGCACCCAGGCGGCCCCCAGCAAGACCGGCACCAGCGCCAGCGAAACCAGCCGCACATAGACACCTATGATAAGGGCCGTGCCGCCAGCCAGTTCAGCCGCAATGACCAGATAGGCGGTAAACCCCGGAAGCCCAACGGATTCAAAGAAGCCAATCGTGCCCGGAATGGTAAAGACCAGCACCTTCAATAAGGCAAGGGCAATAAACATGATGCCAAGGGCCAGACGCAATACCAAAGCACCATGGCCCGTCAGTTTGTCTTCAGACATTGAAATTCTCCTGTAAAGAAATTGAGACTGGGTGGCTACGCCGCCACGGCCAGTTGGGATGCTACGATGCCGCTGATTTCCGCCTCGGCCGCCTCGCGCCGGAGTCCAGGACTGCATCGATACGGAGGACATGCTGATCGATCAGTTGCAGCAATATCAGGACGAGGAAATTTACCGCGCCATGTATTGCCAGAACTCCCGTACGCCCCAAGCGGAAGAATTATGGTGACTTGACTGCTTTTCCCCCACTTCGAAGGGGGAAAGAGCGGATCATGTCACCCTAATTCTCTCTCTCAGAAGAAGCACTTTGCGGCAAAAAAGACCTAACGACTGCGCTGCATTCAGCAGCAGGTTATTCGCAATTGCCTTCGAATGTTTCAAAAAATCCTATTAGGTCAATCGCTGTTGTCGCATAGCTCAGGGCGTCTTCTTGCGAAATTGACCATGCAGCCTCGCCGTCATGGGCGACCTTATTTCTGATCATTCGGAGTTCATCAATCAATATTTCTTGGCTCGGGTTCAGGCCCGCATATTTCGCCAGCATATCGATATTGTGTTTAGGAGATCTGTAAGATGGAGGATCAGGCGATATAGATAATCTGGCGACCGTCGATGAAATAACAGATTCGAGCCCCGACCAAGCAAGCAAAATTGAGGCAGTAGGAGCGCTCTCAACTGCTTCCAAGATTTGGTCTTCGACAGAAGATAAGGACTGGGCTTTCAATCGGTTTTGCGACTATTTGAATTTCTGACCTGTTTTCTTCGGCGAGTTGCTTCACACAAGAAAAACCTATTTCTAAATCTTTGTATTTCAGGCGGTTTATACGTCCAGCAGCCTTTATTAATTGCTGCTTGAAGATAATCAAACAAACCACGACAACAGTCGGCCACGCGAAGTTTGATATGATATCTGCTATGAATTGCTTCCAGTCCGTGAAGTTATTCCGTTATCTGATCGCGATAGGCGCTCCATATGGTAGTATAAACAGTTATCTAAGTACTAAATGAATGATGATACGGTTCCAAGTATTGTTTCGTGCGTCGCGCTTGTCGTTTGAGAGCGAATTAGGGTGACATGAGCCGCTTTTCCCCCTTTCAAGTGGGGGAAAAGCGGTCAAGTCACCATAATTCTTCCGCTCGCAGCATGGAATGGGGCGGTATGTCGACAAACTCGATTTGCACTATCAAATCCCCCGCATCTGCCGCGCCTTGGCGATGATGCGGTGGGTTTCGCTCCATAGGTCCAATGCCGCCACCTTTTCGAAACCCATGAATTCGGCGTGCATGGCGTCGGTGCCGCCGACCGGTTCGCCCGCCTGCCAGTCCGCCACCACGTCCACCAGGGTGTAGTGGAATTGGATGCGGCCATCGCTGTCCGGCGTGATGGCGTCGATGACATCAATTAACTCGATATTTTGTATGGTGACGGCGGTTTCCTCGTGGACTTCGCGCAGGGCGGCCTGGAACACGGTTTCGCCCAATTCCTGCATGCCGCCGGGCAGGCTCCAATCACCCATGCGCTGGGGCTTGCCACGGCGGATCATCAGGACCTGGTCGTCCCTGAAGACCACGGCGCCGACACCGACGATGGGGCGGTCGGGGTACGAGCGGGACATGCTACGAAAAATTCGGTTCGCGGCGGGCCTGGAAGGCGGCCAGGCCTTCTTCCGCGTCCGGGCCCATGAGGCCGTCGACAACCTGTTCTTCTTCCATTGTCAGGCCGGCATCCAGGGTGCCTTCCAGGCCTTGGCGGCTCCACTGCTTCATGGCGGCCAGGCCGGGGCGGCTTTTCTTGGCCAGGTTGCGGCAGTAATTGAGAGACTCCTCGGCCAACTTGTCATCATCGACCACGTAATTGACCAGGCCCCAATCCATCGCCTCCCCTGCGTCCAGCCAGCGGTTGGTGAACATTAGGTCCAGGGCCCGGCGCAGGCCCACCAGGCGGGGCAGGCGCTGGGTGCCGCCGCTCCCCGGGATCAGGCCGTATTGGGCGTGCTGGTCGCCGATCTTGGCCCGCGCGCGCCCGGCGAAGGCCACATCGCAGGCCATCATGATCTCGATCCCGCCCGCCAGGGCCAAGCCATTGACGGCCACCACCACGGGCAGGGGCGAGGCCTCGAAGCGGCGCAGCATGGCATGGATATGGCTGATGAATTTCGCCAGCACCGCCCGGTCCTGGCGGGCCGCCATGACCTCGTCCAGATCCGCGCCGGTGCAAAAAGTCTTGCCGGCGCCGGTCAGCAGCACTACGCGGACGGCGTCATCCGCCTCGAACGCATCCATGGCCGCATCCATGTCATTCATTAATCCGGTGGAGATGCAGTTGAATTTGTCGGGGCGGTTCAGGGTCATGCACCCGACACCGTCGATAGTTTCGTAAAGCACGTCCGTCCCGCTCACGCTCATAATGTTCTCCTCGATACTCAATAAGGCAGGGCCACGCGGCCGACGATTTCCCGGGCGATGACCATTTTCTGGATTTGCGCCGTGCCGTCGCCGATCTGCAGGCCCAGCACGTCGCGCATGCGCTGTTCAAGAGGCAGCTCCTTGGTATAGCCGTAGTGGCCATGGGTCAGCAGGCATTGGTGGATGATGTCAAAGGCCACCTTGGGCGCCCACCATTTCACCATGGCCGCCTCTTTCGTATGGGGCAGGCCGTTGTCGCGCAGCCACAGGGTCTTGTAGCAAAGGGTGGTGGCGGCCTCGAGATAGGTTTCGCATTCGGCCAGGGGCTGGGTGACGCCCTGATAGGCGGCGATGGGGTTGCCGAAGGCCTCCCGCTCGGTGCTGTATTGCCAGGCTTCCGCCAGTGACTCCCGGGCCGGGCCCAGAACCATCAGGCCGATCAGGGCGCGGGAAAAATCAAAGCCGGCCATGACCTGGCGAAAGCCCGCGCCTTCCTCCCCCAGCAGGTAATTGCCGGGGATGCGCACATCGTCAAAGAACAACGAACCCCGGCCCACGGCGCCATGGCCCATGTCGTCAAAGGCGGTGCGGGTGACGCCCGGGCGGTCCAGGGGCACATAAAACGCGCTGACGCCACGGGAGCGTTCTTCCTCCGTCCCGGTGCGGGCGAACAGCAACACGCCCTCGGCCTGGGTGGACAGGGATATGGAAGTCTTTTCGCCGTTCAGGACAAAGTCCCCGCCCGCATTGCCCACCTTGCGCGCCCGCATGACCAGCCCGGCAGCGTCCGAGCCACCCCTGGGTTCGGTCAGGCCAAGGGCGGTCAGAATTTTGCCCGCACAGATATCGCCGATGATTTTGGCGGCCAGATCCCGTTCGCCATGCGCCGCCAGAATTTTGCCATTCAATGACCCCATCAGCTGCACGTAGGCGGCATTCATGTCGGCGGCGCCAATCTCTTCGATGATGACGCCGGTGGTGAGGCAGTCAAGCCCCAGGCCGCCGAATTCCTCGGGTAAATCGGTGCCGATCAGGCCCAATTCCCCCATGGCCGCCATGACCTCCCGGTCGATCGCCCCTTCGGCCTCCCGCTGCCGGTAATAGGGCGCCAGCCGCTCAGTGGCGAAACGGCGCGCGGTGTCGCGGATCGCCCGTTGCTCGTCGGAAAATGCGAAATCCATGCTTTACTCCCTAGCGCCAAACATCACGAGAAACGCCCCTTCATTCGTCATTGCCGGGCTTGACCTACTGCTCCGCGGCAATCCAGGACAACAACCGCCGGTGTTTGCGGCTCTGGATCCGAAAAAGTTCTTGGGGATCTTCGCTGCGCTGCGTCCGGGGTGACAATGTGTCCGGCTTCGTCCTGTTGCCATCAGCCTACCCGTCCTACAATGGGCGTACAATGCCACTCCGTCTGGTGCATTGAGGCAAACCCCGATATAAATTTCTAAACAGCAATAAATGATCGCGTAACCCGGCGGGCTCGCGCGGCGCGAAAAATGGATGGAGCGTCATATCGTGACAAGTCAGTTAGGTTCCCTTGCCCCCCTGTTCGACCCGGCAACCGTGGCCATTATCGGCGCCTCGGACAATGTGTTGAAGTTCGGCGGCCGGCCGATCCGTTTCATGCGGGAAGGCAACTATCCCGGCAAGGTGTTCCCCGTGAACCCAAAGGGTGGAATGATCCAAGGCTTGCAAGCCTACAAAAACATCCGCGACGTGCCCGAAGTGGTGGACATGTGCGTCGTCACCGTGCCCGCGCCCCTGGTGGTGGAGGCGGTCAAGGATTGCGCCGCCGCCGGCGTCCGCTCGGTGGTGATTTTCTCGTCCGGCTTTTCCGAAGTCGGTGAGCAGGGCGAGCAATGGCAGGCGGAACTGGCCGAAATCGCCAGAACCTCCAACACCCGCCTGGTCGGTCCCAATTGCATGGGGGTTTTGAACGCGGCCTCCCATGCGGTGGGTACCTTCGCCTCGTCATTCGAGCGCGGCTGGCCCAAGACCGGGCCTATTTCCATCATCAGCCAGTCCGGCGCGGTGGGTGGCCATATCATGGTGCTGGCGCGGGAGCGGGGCATCGGCATCCGCAACTGGATCACGACCGGCAACGAGGTCGACGTGGACGTGGCCGATTGCATCGCCTATTGCGCCGACGATCCCGAGACCAAGGTTATCGCCGCCTATATGGAAGGCACCAAGAAGCCGGAGCAATTGAAAGCCGCTTTTGCCGCCGCCCGGGCCAATGGCAAGGCCATCGTCATGATGAAGGTGGGCGCATCCGAGGTCGGCGCCCATGCCGCCAATAGCCACACCGCTTCCCTGGCCGGGGCGGATGCCATCTATGACGCCATGTTCCGCCAGTACGGCGTTTGCCGGGTCTATTCCATGGATGAAATGCTGGACGTGGCGGCGGCCGCGGCCACGGGGCAGTTCCCCAGCCGAAACCGCCTCGGGATCGTCACCATATCGGGCGGCATCGGGGTTCTGACCTCGGACATCGCCGCCCTGCATGATCTGGAGGTGCCGGAGTTGCCTGAAAAGGCACAAAAGGCCTTGAAAGATCTGATGCCGCTGGCGGCGGTGCGCAACCCGGTCGATACCACGGCCCAGATGCTGAACGATATGCCGCTGTTCGAAGAATGTTTGCGCACCATGCTCACCCAGGGGGATTGCGACGCCACCCTGGTGTTCCTTTCCACCATCGGCTTTTCCGAACGCATGATGGGGCTCATTCGCGGCGTGTTGGAGCGGGTGCGCGCGGATTTCCCCGATGATCTGATGATCCTGTCCATGGTCAGCCTGCCCGCCGACCGGGAGTATCTGGAAAGTTTGCAGTATTTGGTGATCGAGGACCCGAACCGCGCTATTCGCGCCATCTCGGCCCTGGTCGGTTTCGGCAAAAGTTTCGTCCAGGGCGAAAAGGGCGCCTTGCCGGAACTGCCCAGCCAGGCCATCGCGCCGCCCAACCGCACCCTCTCGGAGGTGGACGCGGCGGATATCTTGTTCAAGGCCGGATTGCCCATGGCGCCGGGGCGCCTGGCCCATTCGGCGGATGACGCGACCCAGGCGGCCATGGATGTGGGCTATCCGGTGGTGATGAAAATCGTCTCGCCGGATATTCAGCACAAATCGGACATCGGCGGGGTGAAGCTGAATTTGCAATCCTCGGACGAGGTTCGGGCCAGTTATCAGGCCATCATGGCGGCGGTGGGCCAGCACGCCAGGGAGGCGGCCATCGACGGCATTCTGGTGGCGCCGATGATTTCCGGCGGGGTGGAGACCATTCTGGGCGTGCACCGCGATCCGGTCTTTGGCCCCGTGGTGCTGTTCGGCCTGGGCGGCATATTTGTCGAGGTTTTGAAGGACGTCACCTTCCGCATCGCGCCCTTTGGCCTGGACGAGGCGCATCGCATGATCGACGAAGTTCGCGGCCGGGCCATGCTGGACGGCGTGCGCGGCCAACCGGCGGCCGACGTGGATGCCCTGGCACAAGCCTTGAGCCGGCTGTCGGTTTACGCCGCCGCCAATGGCGATGTGATCGAAAGCATCGATATCAACCCCTTCCTGGTCAAAGCCAAGGGCGAGGGTGCGGTCGCCGTGGATGCCCTGATATTGACCCGAACGGAGTAAAATATGACGTGGCCAAACCGTGGCTTTCTGGATCTGGTCGGCGTTGATCTGCCGATCATTCAGGCACCCATGGCCGGTTCCAGCGGAGCCGAAATGGCGATCGCGGTGGCGAAGGCGGGCGGGCTTGGTTCGCTGCCCTGCGCCTTGCTGAGTGTTGAAAAGATGCGGGCAGAGATCGGCGTTTTCAGGCAACGTACCGATCGGTCATTAAACTTAAACTTCTTTTGCCATGAACCACCGGAGCTAGACCTAGACCGGGAGGCTGGTTGGAAAGACCACTTGGCTGGTTACTACGACGAACTGGGCCTGGATAGATCGGCGACAGCCAATGCGCCGAACCGGGCGCCGTTCGACGACGCCATGTGTCAAATTGTCGAAGATGCGCGCCCTGAAATTGTCAGTTTTCAATTTGGACTGCCGGCACCGGACCTATTGCAACGGGTCAAGGCCACAGGCGCGGTCGTCATGGGTGCGGCAACGACGGTGGCCGAGGCACGCTGGCTGGAAAACCACGGTTGTGACGCCATCATCGCCCAAGGGGTCGAGGCGGGCGGCCATCGCGGTATTTTTCTGGGAGAAGATATCACCACCCAACCGGGCACCATGGTCCTGGTGCCCCAAGTCGTCGACGCGGTGTCGGTGCCGGTGATCGCGGCGGGGGGCATCGCCGATGGCCGCGGCGTGGCGGCATCGTTAGCTCTGGGCGCGGCTGCGGCGCAAGTCGGCACGGCCTATTTGTTCACGCCAGAGTCCTTGATCAGCGATCTGCATAGGGCGGCCCTGGCAACGGCGACGGATGAGGAGACCGCCGTGACCAACCTGTTTTCAGGCCGGCCGGCGCGCGGTTTGCTTAACCGTCTGATGCGCGAGATCGGACCCATGTCCGACATGGCGCCGGCCTTTCCCACCGCCGGCGGCGCCCTGGCACCGTTGAGAGTGGCGGCAGAGGCCCAAGGACGGGCAGACTTCACGAACCTTTGGGCGGGGCAGGCCGCAGCTTTGGGGCACGAAATGGGTGCTGAAGCGTTTACGCGCTGCCTGGCAGAGGACGCGGCCCGGCAATTGACCGCTATAGTGCCCAAAACGTAGTCTGACGAGGGAAAAACCGCGTGGAGGCAGGATATGTCAGAGAAAAACTGGAGCATCAGCGGCGAATATATTGAAAGCTGCAATTGCGATTACCTTTGCCCCTGCATCTATACCAACCCACAGGGCGAGGCGACGGACGACAATTGCGTCTCGTTGCAGGCCTATCGCATCGACCGGGGCCAATGCGGCGACGTGGATCTGTCGGGACTGAAGTTCGCCCTGGTGATCCGTTCCGGCCGGGTCATGGCGGACGGCGGCTGGATCTTCGCCGGCGTCGTCGATGTCCGCGCCAATGACGGGCAGCGGGCTGTCTTGGGACCCATCGTCGCCGGCGAGGCGGGGGGCATTCCAGGCCGCATACGTGACAATCTGGTGAGTGATTTTCGCGGTCTGCAGTTTCAGCCGATCAAATTCACCAAGGACGGCCTGCACCACGCCGTCGATATTCCCGGCGTGCTGTCCTACGAGATCGAGGGCGTGGCCTCGCGCAACGGAAATGGCGAACCGTTCTATCTCGATAACACGGCCCATCCCGCCAACAGCCGCCTAGCCTTGGCTCGTTCGGGGCACTTGCGCATCAATGGCTTCGGTCTGGAATTGGATATATCCGGGCAAGGTAATAACGGCCATTTCGCGCCGTTTTCCTGGTCGGGCTGACGGGCCGGACCGCCGTTCATGTCCCAGCCCGAATCAGATTCGTTGATGGACCCCAGCCTCGGCTTCGAGAGCCAAACCCTCATCGATATACTTTCATTTAGGCGGCGGGCCGCGGGCAAAAGGGCGATGCCGACGCATGGGGATGTGGATCCCATTGCAATCGGGCCGGCGCTATTGCCGCATATTCTGTTGATTGATGTGGTGCACCCGGCACCATTCAGGTTCCGCTGGCGCCTTATTGGCACTCATATTACGCGGGCAATTGGACGCGATAAAACGGGCAGCTACTGGGATGAAATTTATGACGACGACGCCCTGACGTTTATGCGCGCCCGGGCCGATTGGGTGGTTCAACACAAATCGCCCCTGCGTTCAACCGGCCATGCGTCGTTACCGGACCGAGATGTCGATGTCAACGAGGCACTGCACGCGCCAATTTCGGACGATGGCAAGAGCGTCAATATGATCCTGATGGGTTCGGTCTATAGTTTCCGGACGGAATTTTCCAATCCGTGGTGATTTCAACCGACCGCCGTATCCAGGTTCTGGCCCAGTTCAATGACGTTCAAGCTGCCGCCGTCCGTTTCCATCACCGTGATGGAGCAGTTGTCGGGGCGAAAAATCCGCAACCGTTCATCGTTTTGGGCCGCGCCCACGGTCACATTGATGGCGATGAAGTGGCTGACCACGACGGTATCCTCGGTTAACGCCGCCAACGTGTCGATCATGCCCTGGCGCCAGGGGTACAGCGATCCATCCACCTGGGCCCAGACGCCTTTCATGATCGCGCGCAGCCATTCCCGGCGGTCTTCAACCCCGCTCGCGGGCGAGGGAATTTCGCGCACCGCATCCACCACCCTTGCCTCGACACCCCAGGCGGCTTCCAGTGGCGCGGCGGTCTCGCGGGCGCGCCGCAGGGGGCTGACGATCATTGGCAGCGGTCCCAGCGGTGCCATGCGGGCGGTCATCTCGGCGGCTTGTTGGTGGCCAATTTCATTCAGGCCGGGATCGGGGTCCGCGCCGCCCGAACCGGTGTCCCGACCATGACGAACCAAATACAGTTTCGCCATCAGTACATCCGCTCCTTGACGCTTTTCTGGATATAACCTTCCACTTCCTCGGCCGGTTCCGCCAACCCGATTTGATCCTTGATCATCTTGCCCAGGCTGGGCATGGCGGATTTACGCTCGACCCGATAGTCATCGTCCCACAGGCGGGAGCGGATCAGAGCCTTGGAGCATTGAAACATAACCTCTTCCACCGCGACCAGCAGGCCGGTTTTCGGGACCTTGCCCCGAACCTCGAATTCAGCCAGGACCTCCCCGTCCGTGCAGATGCGGGCCTGGCCGTTGACGCGCAGGGTTTCGGTCACGCCGGGGACCAGAAAGATCAGGCCGATGTGGGGATTGTTGGCGATGTTGGCCGAGGTATCCAGGCGGTTGTTGCCAATGCGGTCGGGGATCAGCAGGGTTTTGTCGTCCAGCACCTTGACGAAGCCCGGCGCATCGCCCCGGGGCGAGACATCCGCCGGTCCGGCCGGGTCGGAGGAGGCGATGCACAGAAACGGCGAGAGCGAGATGAAATGAATGCTGTGGGGTTCCAGGTTGGGAATGGCCTTGTCCCTGGCCAGGGGATTGACCCCATCGTGCAGGCCGCGCAATTCCGCTTCGTCGACAAATTGGCTGGGCGTTTCATCCACCATAACTAGCTCCCTATGTTTGAAGGGTTTATACCAAGTAACAATGATAAAGACCCATATAGACGCTCTACGAAGGCTTTCGGGTAGGAGCGCGTTGCGCCGTGGTGCTGGTACCATAAGCGGCGCGCGACACCGCCGAAAGCCTTCGTAGAGCGCCGAATTCGGTCGTTTCAGAGGCTCCTCGGCGGCGTCGTAAAAGCTTGACGGTACCAGTACCGCCGGCGCATCCACTCCTACCCGTCGTGCCGAAGGCGCGCTCGCAGCGCGACGGGTCTCTGAAACGATCTATATGGGTCTTTATCATCGTTGCTTGGTATAAGGATATAGCACCCCTGACCCACGGTGGAGAAGACCCAGACATGAACCGACCCGTTTTGCGTACCGAACTTTGCGATTTTCTTGGCATCGAATACCCCATCATGCTGGCCGGCATGGGGGTCTGGGGCATGGGCCGGCCGCCCGAATTGGTGGCCGCCGTGTCGGAAGCGGGCGGTTGCGGTGTTCTCGGCGGCTCCGCCCTGTCGCCCGAGGAAGTGCGCCGGCGCATCCAGCGGGTGCGCCAGATGACGGACAAGCCGTTTGGCGTCGATCTGTTGCTGCCCGCATCACTTGCCTCGGCCTCGACAACCCGGACCGGGGTGCGGGCGGAATTGCAAAAGAACCATCCCGACCACGTCAAATTCATGCATGGCCTGCTGGAGCGGTTCGAACTGACCCCGGCGCGGGTGGCAAACGATATCGTCAACTCGGACGCCTATTCCGAGGCGCAGATCCAGGTGGTGCTGGAAGAAGAAGTGCCCATATTCGCCGCCGGCCTGGGCGATCCCGCCCGCATCATCCCCCGCGCCCGGGACCAGGGCATGGTGGTGATCGGCCTGGCCGGCACCGTGCGCAACGCCGAACGAAATAGAGACGCCGGTTGTGACCTGGTGGTCTGCCAGGGCTCCGAGGGCGGCGGGCACACCGGCCCCGTCGCCACCCCGCCCCTGGTGGCCCAGGCGGTCGAGGCCATCGCGCCGGTGCCCGTGGTGGCGGCGGGGGGGATCACGGGCGGGCGCGGCATCGCCGCCGCATTGGCGCTGGGCGCCATCGGGGTGTGGATGGGCACGGCCTTTCCGGTCGCCGAGGAAGGCGGCCTGCCCGATGTGGTCAAGGACGATATCGTCGCCGGCAAGGCCACGGATTTCCGCATCTCGGAAGCCTGGACCGGCAAAACCCTGCGGGCCAAGAAAAACCTCATCACGGATGCCTGGGCCCAATCGGGTCTGGAACCTCTGCCCACGCCGCACCAACGGGTTTTGATGGAGGATTTCCTCTCCGCCGCGCAAGCAGCCGGCCGCTGGGACCTCTATATGAACGCCGCCGGGCAGGGCGCGGGCATGCTGGAACAGCGCCGCCCGGCGGCGGAGATCATGGCCTATCTGGTGGCGGGGTGCGTCCTGGCATTGGAGGAGCTGCCGCAACGGGTCGCATTTGGCCCAGGAGCATGATGGCGGCCAGGTAAAGAAACGACCCCGCCAGACAGGCGGCGGTGCCGCCGATGGGTCCCCAGGCCGGGAAGGTATAGGGCACCAGCAGGATGTAGAGGATGATGGACCCCACGCCGGTTGGAAAGCCGCGGACCATGGCGTGGGTGCTGGCCTTGCCGTAGGTCAGATGAATGATCAGATAGGTGGGCAGCAAGGTGGCTGGAAAACCCACTAACAGCCCGGTCCAGCGCGGGCCGACAATTTCCGCCAACGAAATCACCGCCGTAATCAGCAATGCCGCCGCGCCGCCGCGAAACAGCAGCTGGCGGGCCGTGAACCTGACCGGACGGCCGACCTTGATCATCGGGATCCGCCGCACCAGCCACGCCGACAGGGCAATGACCGAAAGTGTCAGCGTGGTCGCGCCCAACAAGGTGAAAGCAAAGGTCGAGAGAATTGCGGCAACGCCCAGGAATGCCAGGATCGCCAGCCCCAGGCCGAGGGGGGCGGAAAAACGTTGCAGCCGCGCGGAGGCCCAATAATAGGTCAGGACAAAACACAAGGTTCCCGTAAAGGCGGCGATGGAATGGGGCACGCTGGCAACCACATAGTCCGTGCCCATGTCCCGGCCGACGAAGAAATACACCAGGACGGCGGTCAGCGGCGCCCCCGACAGCAATCCAGCCACCCGCGTGCCGACCCGCTCGGCGACAAATGTCAGGCCCAGAACGACGGCGGCCGACCATGCCGCCTTAATCAATAGGGAGGTTTCGGGGACCGCTTCCATGCCGCCTAAAACCAGGCCTGCTTTATCCGCTCAAGCACCGCCTTCCATCCCTCCCCGCACGGCGGCGTGAGGATAGGGCCGGGCCTGGGCCATTGTGTCGTACCCGGTGTCGTTCATGAGTTGCCTCGTAAAAATTTGGAACCAACCGAGTATCAATCCAGCCGCCGATCCGTGCAAGCAGTGCGGCGTGACCAGATGTCTTGACCGAACGCTTGGTTCGGGGAATATTCTGCCCCGAAGCCGCCCCGAAGTCATTGAGGCAGACCATGCTCCACGAAGATCCAAATGATCCCATGCCGGACCGGATGAATATCTGGACCACCCTTGGCGGCTATATTCTTGGCGCCGCGATCATCTTCTCACTGTTCTATTGGGCTCTGCCGGCCTCCAAAATTAGCTGATTTTTTTATACGGTGACGTAATATCTATTTTTCCCGCCGATCCCTGTTTTCTGAAACCGTAATAGGTATTAT
>JAYGEA010000139.1:0-15504 GCA_046582635.1 Alphaproteobacteria bacterium | reverse complement strand
GCCGTGCCGCATCGCGATGACTATTCCCTTCATCAACGAAAGCGACAACACGTTCTCGCAACTCAATAGAATGTGTCTTGCCCATGACTGACCCCCTAAATGTGCTCATCAGCACAGAGAATCACAAATCAACTAATATGGAAACCCCGAATCTGATTAGCCGCGACACGCTCTAGATCGAAACATTCCAGCAGCGCCGAACCGCGAACATTCCACCGGTGCGGGGTGAGCGCCGACCAAACCACTTGTCGGGCTTGCCGGGGGCGTCCGGCTTGTTCTGCTTGTATAATATTATTGCGCAATGGTGCCGCATGGTGTTAGTGCGGCCTGGAGAATGGCATCCAAGTCCCAGGGTTGAAGATGAATAGTAATCACCAATTTAAGATTTATTCCGTCGTGATATTGGGCCTCGGGCTTTTTGTGGGGACATTCCTGATGGTATGGGATGCCATGGAAGGGTACCGCGAAAATATTAACCGGCCCCTGACGTCCACGTCGGAAACGGTCAGGAACAGCCTGAAGTAATTCGAACTTGTCAGGCGGTGTCCTGCAAAACCATGGCCGCCGCTTTTTCACCAATCATGATGGTCGGCGCATTGGTGTTGCCGGCAACGATCGAGGGCATGATGGAGGCATCGGCAACGCGCAGGCCGCGAATGCCATGAACCTTTAATCGGGCATCGGTCACGCTATCAATCTCATCGCCCATGCGGCAGGTGCCCACCGGATGGTAGTTGGCAACGCCCCGCGCCCGCACATCGGCTAACATCTCTTCCTCGCTGTTCACGGCCGCGCCGGGCATCACTTCCTCCACCATGTAATCCCGCAACGCCGGCTGGCCGGCGATTTGTCGGCAGATCCGCATGCCGTGAAGGATTGCCGCCTTGTCATAGGACGTGCGCAGAAACTCGTAACGGATGGCTGGTGCCGCCAAGGGGTCGGGACTTTTGAGACGGACGGAGCCATCGCAATCCGGGCGCAGGTGCACGGGGCTGAAGGTAAAGGCCGAAAATGGGTGCGGGATGACTTCATCCACGGTACGGCTGGCGGCACTCCAACTGAACATATTGATTTGCAGGTCGGGACGCTCCAAGGCCGGGTCACTGCGGATAAAGGCGCCGGCTGCAATCGCCGTGCTGGTCAAGGGGCCGGATTTGAACAGGCCGTATTGCGCGCCCGCCAAAAGCCGCCGGGGCAGACTACGCGCCAGGTCGTTCATGGTCAACGGCTGGGCGCAGCGAAAACTTAAATAGGTATTGAAATGATCCCGCAAATGCGCGCCCACGCCTGGCAGTTCGTGCCGCACGGGGATGTCCATTTGCCGCAACAAATCACCCGGTCCAATACCTGAAAGCTGCAGCAATTGCGGCGAACCGAACGTCCCGCCCGCGACGATCACTTCACATCGCGCCCGGGCCCGGCGGATGCCGCTGGGCGATTGATATTCTATCCCCACCGCGCGGCCGTCCACGATCAGCACCCGCCGCGCCTGGGCATTGGTTTCGACATGCAGGTTCCGCCGTCCCCTGGCCGGCGCCAGATATGCCTTGGCGGCGCTCCAACGGCGATGTTTGGAGGCGGTAAACTGAAAGAACCCGGTGCCTTCCTGTTCAGGGCCGTTGAAGTCGTCATTGGCGGGGATGCCGGATTCCCGTGCGGCGGCGATCATGGCAGTGGGCAGGGCCCAGGGCCGCGGCACGTCCGAGACCCGCAAGGGGCCGCCCGCGCCGTGCCAATCGTCGGCGCCGCGTTCATTATCCTCGGCCTTTTTGAAATAGGGCAGCACGCTGTCCCAATCCCAGCCTTCCAGACCGCGCTGGCGCCAGCCGTCGTAATCCGCCGGCGCGCCACGCATGTAGATGGTGCCGTTGATGGAACTGCTGCCGCCCAGAACCTTGCCCCTGGGTTGGTACAGCACGCGGTTGTCGAGGGAGGGCACGGGCTCGCTTTCGAATTTCCAATTCACCCGCCCGTCCGTGAAAAGCTTGGTAAAGCCAAGGGGTATATGGATCCAGGGGTTGGTATCGCGGGGCCCAGCTTCCAACAGCAGCACGTCGTATTGGCCGCTCTCGCTCAACCGCGCGGCCACGGCACAGCCGGCCGACCCCGCGCCGCTGACAATAAAATCGAATTCAGCTTCGTCCGCCAACATGGTAATGCAGTTTAACCCCTCATTTGGAAATCAACGCGCCGAAGAGACACCATCATGCCATTACAACTGCCCACTCAGCGACATTTATTCGACATTCCGGATGATCTGGCCTGGATCAACTGCGCCGCGAATTCTCCGGCCCTGGCATCCGTGTATCAGGCCGGCCAGCTGGGTCTGAAGCGCAAGCGCCATCCCTGGACCCTGGGGCCGGCGCAATTTCAAGACGATGTGGCGCGATTGCGGGGGCTGTTTGCGGACCTGATCGGCGCCTCGGCGGATGATATTTCCCTGGCACCCTCCGCCAGCTACGGCCTGACCACGGCGGCGCATAATTTGACCATTGGACCGGGCCGGCGGGTCCTGGTGCTGGCCACCCAGTTTCCCTCCCACATCTATCCCTGGCGCCACGCCGTGGCCCGGGACGGGGGGGAAGTGACCACCCTGCCCCGCCCCGCCGACAACGATTGGACCCAGGTCATATTGGATGCCCTGGATGAGACCGTGGCCGTGCTGGCCCTGCCCCAGTGCCACTGGACCGACGGCAGCCTGGTCGATCTGGCCCGCATCGCGCCCGCCGCCCACGAAGTTGGTGCCGCCCTGGTGCTGGATCTGTCGCAATCCCTGGGCGTCGTGCCTTTTGATGTCGGTGAGATCCAACCGGACTTCGTTTGCACGGTGGCTTTCAAATGGTTGCTGGGGCCCTACACCTTTGCCTTCCTTTACAGCGCCCCTCATCATCAGGGCGGCGCGCCCCTGGAGCATACCTGGTCGAACCGGGCCGACAGCGATGTGGCCGAGATTACCGATTACCGGGACGACTTTTTGTCGGGCGGGCGGCGCTATGACATGGGCGAGCGGGGCAACTATATCGCCGTACCCATGGCCATTGCCGGCCTGGAGCAGGTCCTGGCCTGGGACCCCGCATCCATTGCCCTCAGTCTTTCCACGGTGGTGGACCAGATCGCCGAGCGGGCCGAGACCATGGGTCTGATACCGACGCCGAAGGCCGTCCGCGCGCCGCATATGATCGGCCTGCGTTTTCCCGACGGCCCGCCCGTCAATCTGATTGAAAGCCTGAAGGCGGATCGCGTCTTCGTCAGCCAGCGCACGGATTGCCTGCGCATTTCGCCCCACCTCTACAATAACCAGGCAGACCTCGACCGCCTGTTCAAAGCCCTGGCCAAATCGTTGTGATGGGCGTTAAGCGACCTCGCGCAGGAATTTGATCAAGGCCCCATTGACCTCGTCCGGGCGTTCCTGTTGTACCCAGTGCCCCGCGCCGTCGATCATTTCGACCAGGCGCAGATCCGCCAGTTTTTCCCGCATCGTGGCAACCAGATCGACGCCGGGCACGAAATTCAGGACCGGCTCCAAGGTGCCCGCGATGAAGGCGGCGGGTTGTTGGATTTGTTCGCCGGCCAGAGGCGAGAGCAGATCGAAATCACGGTGCCAATTGCGGTAGCGGTTAAGCGGTCCGCGAAAGCCGCTGCCTTCGAACTGGGCCACGTAATAATCCAGATCCTCCACGCTCATCCAGTCCGGCAACGCCTCCGGCGCGGTCATGCCGTCGAGCAGTTTGGCATCCGCCGGTTTGCTCAGGGGCGGCAGGGCGCGCAGGCCTTCACCGCAAATCCAATAATAGATCTTGGCCAGGGCATCGCGCACATCCGCTTCCAACTCGGCCTCGGCCACGCCGGGTTCCTGGAAATAGATCTGATAAAAGAATTTATCCTTGTAGACCTGTTTGGCGATCTCGATAAACGGCGCCGGTCCGGTGCCCGTATAGGGCACGCTTAGCCCCGCTACGGCGCGGACCTTGCCGGGATGCAGCAGCGCCGTGTTCCAGGCGATGGGCGCCCCCCAATCATGACCGATCACCACGGCCTGTTTTTCACCAAGTGCCGAGATCAGGCCGGCCATGTCGGCGGTCATGCTGGCCATGTCGTAGGCCTCGATTTCGTGCGGTTTGTCCGATCCGCCATAGCCGCGCACGTCCGGTACCGCCACCCGGTAGCCGGCCGCCGAAAGCGCCTTGATCTGATGCCGCCAGGAATACCAGCTTTCCGGCCAGCCATGGATCAGCAGAACCAACGGCCCCGCGCCAGTGAGGGCGACACGCAGATTGATGCCGTTGGTTGCAATGGTTTGAAAGTCCTGGTCCATATCTGTCTCTCTCCTACAGGCGGGCCACGCCAAAGCTGTTGGGGTTCAGGCTGCGCCGGGCTTCTTCATCACAGATGGACAGCAACAGGCCCAAGGCCTGGCGGCTGTCGCGGGGGTCAATCAGGCCGTCGGTCCACATCCGCGCGGTGTAGTAATAACCCGATTCCATTGGCGTATAGAGCGCGACCACCTTGGCTTCCAAGGCATCCAGTTCGGCCTGGTCCGGTTCCCTGCCCTGACGCTTGAGTTTGGTCTCGTGCACGATGCGCATGACCAGGGCGGCCTGTTTGGCGCCCATGACGCCGGCGGAAATATTCGGCCAGCCCAACAGAAAACGCGGCTCGTACGACCAGCCCGACATGGCATATGCGCCGGCCCCGAACGAGGCGCCGATCATTAGGGTCAGGCGCGGCACGGAAACGTTGGAGACGGCCTGGATCATCTTGGCGCCATGCTTGATCATGCCGGCTTCTTCCGCCTCGCGGCCGACGATGAAGCCGGTGGTGTTCATCAGATAGATCAACGGCGTGTCCGATTGGTCGCACAATTGCATGAATTGCGTCGCCTTGGTGGCGCCGTTGGGGGTGATCGGTCCGTTGTTGCCGATCAAACCGCAGGGAAAGCCCATGATGTCGGCCTGGCCGCAGATGGTCTGGGTGTCGTATTCCGCCTTGAACTCCAGGAAGTCGGAGCCGTCCACCAGGCGGGCGATAACTTCGCGGATATCATAGGGCTTTTGATATTCCACCGGCACGATGCCGCATAATTCATCAATGTCGTAGGCCGGTTCCTCCCAGTCCCGTTTGGGCGCGGGGGCCAGGCGCCTGGCCCAGTTCAGGCGGGAGACGATATCGCGGCAGATGCTCAAAGCCTCCGGATCGTTTTCGGCGACATATTCGGTCAGCCCGGAAATAGAGGCATGCATGTTGGTGCCGCCCAGATCCTCGGCCTCCGCCACCTCGCCCGTGGCCGCCTTGACCAGGGGCGGGCCGGCCAGAAAGGCCATGGCCTGGTTGCGCACCATGACCACGTAGTCGGACATCCCCGGCATATAGGCCCCCCCGGCGGTGGAGGAGCCATGCACCACCGAAATGACCGGGCAGCCGGCCGCCGATAGTTGGGCCTGTTTATAGAACATGCCGCCGGCCCGCACCCAGGTGGCCGGCACATAGTCCAGCAGATCGGCGCCGGCGGATTGCACCAGATGGATGACCGGCAGTTTGTTTTCCAGGGCCAGATCGAAGGCGCGGATCATCTTGTCGACGCCATGGGTATGCAGGGCGCCCGCCAGAATGCCGCTGTCGTCCACGATCACCATGCAGCGCACGTCCGAAACCATGCCAATGCCGGTGATCAGCCGGGCGCCGGAGATGTTGTCGCCGCCGTCATCGTCATAGGTCTTGTAGCCGGCGGTGGTGGATAGCTCCAACCACGGCGCGCCGCGGTCCAGCAATAAATTCAAGCGGTCCCGCGGCAGCAATTGCCCCCGGCCTTCGAACCTGGCCCGGCTGTTCTCGGAACGGGCCAGGATCATGCCTTCCAGTTCGCGCAATCCCGCGATCAAGGCCAGCATGCCGGCGCGGTTATCCTGATAACCAGGGTCGCTGGGATTGATCTGGGTTTGAATTTTGGGCATGGAATGGGGGCCTGCAATGCTAAACAATGATGATCCGCACTATCGGCATGGTGCCGCCTCTCGTCAATCGCGGCGAATTCGCCCCCCGTCGATAACACTCTGGAAGCCGCGCCTGGAAGGGGTTATGCTGCGCGATGGCATTTCTGCTTCGACATATTGTCAAATTCGCAGCCCGCAAGATCGCCGCCGACCCCGTGGCCCGTGATCAGGCCACCCGTGCCGCCCGCGGCGTGGCAAAAGAGGTTAAACAGATCGTCAAGGATGAAGATCCCGCCAAGGCCGCCGGGCGGGCCATGCGCCGGGCCCTGAACAAACTTAATTGAATAAACTAATTCAGAACTAAATCTCGACCTGATCCACCAGATGGGCGCCCCGCGCCGCCATGAAGTACAGGCCCATGTGATGGGTGGCATCCTGTGGGTGGGCGGCGGCAATGCCCAGGTCCAGCTCCTCCGCCAGGGCCCGGGGCAGATCGAAGGTGGCGCAGCCCTGGTCGTAGACATGAATGTCCCGCAGGCTGGGCGCCATGTCGTGGTTGCGGGCCGACAACAGGGTCAGGACCATGTCCATGACGCAGATATCGGTACAGATGCCCACCGCCAGGACCTCCGCGATCTGTTCCCGGTTCAACCAATCCAACAAGGCGTTTGTGCCGTCGGCCCGATAGGCGCCGATGAAGCCGTTGATGCAATCCTTACGCACCAGGGTGGCGCCGGGCTCGTCCTCCAGCCACAGTAATTCCGGCACCAGGTTTTCTTCCCCCGTGCCGATTTCGCAATGAGGCGGATAGGGCGGCTCCGCCTTGCCTGGTTGATGGCTGTCCAAAAATGCGAACACGGGCAGGCCCTGGGCGGTGAAGGCCTTGGCCAGACGGTCAGCCTCCGCCACCATGCGGCTGACCTGGGCGTTCGCTACGGGCGGGGCCAGGTTGCCCGCCCCCACGGTGGCAAAGCCGTTGACGATATCGACAATGATCAGGCCGGTTTTGCCCCTCCCCGGCGTCAGATCAATTCCCGTCAAATCAAGGGGCTCCATGACCAGGGGCATGGCCTGTTGCAGCTCGACCAGCAATGTTTCGCTCATGACGTCACCCTATCTTCAGGCAAAATTTCGGCCATGCATCTTTCATGGCCAAACTAACGGGTGTATGTAGACGCTCCAAGCAACATATTTAGGATCCAGCCTATGATCCCGCGCTATACGCGCCCCGAAATGGCCGCCATCTGGTCACCCGAAAGCAAATTTCAAATCTGGTTCGAGATAGAGGCCCATGCCTGCGATGCCCAGGCTAATCTGGGCGTCATCCCCCATGAAGCCGCCAAAGAGGTTTGGGAAAAAGGCTCTTTCGAGGTCGAACGTATTGATGCCATTGAGCGTGAAGTCCATCACGACGTCATCGCCTTTCTGACTAATCTGGCGGAATACGTCGGACCGTCCGCCCGCTTCGTGCATCAGGGCCTGACCTCGTCGGACGTGCTGGATACCTGCTTCAATGTGCAGCTGGTTCGCGCCACCGACATCCTGCTGGACGACATGGACAAGCTGTTGGCGGTCCTGCGTCGGCGCGCCTTGGAACACAAGGACGACATCTGCATCGGCCGCAGCCACGGCATTCATGCCGAACCCACCACGTTCGGCCTGAAACTGGCCCAGGCTTACGCCGAGTTCGAGCGTTGCAAGCTCCGGCTCGTGGCGGCCCGCAAGGAAATCGGCACCTGCGCCATATCGGGCGCCGTGGGCACCTTCGCCAGTATCGATCCGGCGGTGGAGGCGCATGTGGCGAGAGCGATGGGCTTGGAAATTGAACCAGTCTCGACCCAGGTTATCCCCCGTGACCGCCACGCCATGTATTTTTCGGTTCTGGCGGTGATCGCCTCTTCCATCGAGCGTCTGGCAACGGAAATCCGCCATCTGCAGCGTTCGGAAGTTCTCGAGGCGGAGGAATTTTTCGCGGCGGGCCAAAAAGGCTCCTCCACGATGCCGCACAAACGCAATCCGGTCCTGACCGAGAACCTGACCGGCCTGGCCCGCCTGGTGCGCAGCGCCGTCACGCCGGCGCTGGAGAACGTGGTCTTGTGGCACGAGCGGGATATTTCCCACTCCTCGGTGGAGCGCGGCATTGCGCCGGATGCGACAGTGACCCTGGATTTCGCCCTGAACCGCCTGACCGGCGTGATCGATAAATTGGTGGTCTATCCCGAGACCATGAAAACCAACCTGGACCGCCTGGGTGGCCTGATCTTTTCCGGCCGGGTCCTCCTCGCCCTGACCCAGGCCGGGGTCAGCCGGGAAGTTGCCTACACCTGCGTTCAGCGCAACGCCATGCCCGTGTGGCGCGGCGAGGGCCAGTTCCTTGAATTGCTGAAAGCGGATGGGGAGGTCATGGCGGCCTTGTCCGCTGCCGAGTTGGAGGCCATGTTCGACCTCACCTACCACACCAAGCACGTGGACACCATTTTCGCCCGCGTGTTCAACTCTTAATATGGTGACGTAATACCTATTTACACCGCGATTGACTGCAAATTGCGGTGTAAATAGGTATTACGTCACCATATAAAAATCAGCCTTCGATGGTGATCTGTTCTCGGGCGGTTTCGAGCAGGTCGCGCATTTTCTGGCGGACCACCTCTTCGCTCAACGCGAGGCTCTTTTCCTGGACGTCGGCCCAGACCTTTTCGAAGACGTCCTCGTCACCCGGTTTCTCGAAATCAGAGACGATCACGGCCTTGGCATAATCATCTACATCGGCGCCCTCCAGGCCCAATTGCCCGGCCATCCATTGACCCAGCAGCTTGTTGCGGCGGGCGCCGATCTTGAACACGGTTTCCTGATCGTGGGCGTACTTCGCCTCGAATGATTTTTCACGCTTGTCGAAGGTGGACATGGTCTCGGCGCTCCCACGCTAGCTGATTTTACGATTACCCCAACCCATAGCCTGTCAACCAGGGATGAAGCAAACGAATATCTGGGTATATGGATGACCATTTGCCAGCCTGATCGCCAAACTTCAAGCTGGTGCGGGGCGCATCGGGGCAGGTCCGTGGTCAGGAAAGACGAGCTACCATACCTCACCGGCCGATGCGCTTGTATAGGGTCGAGCATGCCGGATTCATAATGTCCCGGCACATTGCAGCCGTATTCGAGCTCTACGACTTTTTTGAAATGCCAGATGATTTCGCCTTGTTAGCCTGGCACCAGCAACACGCTGATGGGATCATCGTGGGCCATAATGGCCATGTTGATGATTGGGCTGACGATCTTGTTGGTGATTGGCGGCATGGCCCTGTTCACCGCGGTGCCGCGACCCTTGAACGAAGGTTAATTCGATCAATGCCATGCGCTCGGCGATATAGCCCGCCGCCTGCGTCGGCAACAAGTTCAACCCAAGAACCATAAGTAATGGCATTGCCATAAGAAACTGCCGCACGTCGTTCACCTGCAGCTTGATCTCACGTAGCCGATATGTTCATTCCACTCGGTGGAAGGTCAAAGGGCAAAATAAAAATTCGTGATTAGATCTACGGCAATCTGGTTTCGGACTGTTCAAAAAACACTTTTGCGCCCGTCATTGGAGATGAGCGCAGTAATGCGAGCTAATGGATATTCAAATGATCATCCCCATGTCTAAATTCTGGAACAAACGCCGCGCATTCGAATTTGGAGCAGACATGGCCCATTTCAAAGTTTTCACTATGGTGGTGGTGGGATTTGCGGTTTTTCTGCAATTCTCCACCCCGGGAGCTGCTTCCGGTCAGCAGCCATATGCCGGACAGCAGGATCGATCCATAAAGGCGCTGTCGGCAAGAGATATCGACGATTATAAAAATGGCAAAGGCATGGGCTTTGCCAAGAGTGCGGAGTTGAACCATTACCCCGGTCCCTTGCATTTGCGCCAAATGGCCGAGGAAATAAAGCTTTCGCCTGACCAATTGGCCCGAATTCATCTCATAGAAATGGCGATGAAGGCCGCGGCGAAGGCATTGGGCGAGAAAATCCTTGGCCACGAACACGCCCTCGACACTCTGTTCGCGGAAGGCAGCGCCACGCCGCCCGCCATTCGCCGACTGACACGGGAAATCGGCCGCCTGCGAGGCGACTTGCGGGCCGTGCATCTGGAGGCGCAGATCCTGGTTCGGCCATTTTTAACCCGGCACCAAGTCGTGACATATGATCGCCTGCGCGGATATGGGAAAGCCGGCCAAAGGCATTCTGGACACGGCAAGCATTAGCGGAATTCAACTGCCTTTCCGGGCCGATGAGACGTTGTTTCGCCAGGCCAATTCGGCTATATCTCGAAGCCTTCGGTGACGGGTCCGATTCTTACCCAAAAACCACCGCCACATGACTTTTAATTTAATTTTGAGGTTCCCATGGCCAGGCGTAGAAAAGTCTACGAAGGCAAGGCAAAGATCCTTTACGAAGGGCCGGAGCCGGGTACGTTGGTGCAGTATTTCAAGGACGACGCCACCGCCTTCAATAACGAGAAAAAAGGCCAGATCACCGGTAAGGGCGTCCTGAACAACCGGATATCCGAATACATCATGCTGCACCTGAGCGAAATTGGCATTCCAACCCATTTCGTCCGCCGCTTGAATATGCGCGAACAGTTGATCCGGGAGGTGGAGATCATTCCGGTCGAGGTCATCGTGCGCAACGTGGCCGCGGGTTCCTTGTCCAAGCGTCTTGGCATCACCGAGGGCACCTCCTTGCCCCGGTCCATTGTCGAATTCTGCTACAAATCCGACGAACTGGGCGATCCCCTGGTCTCGGAGGAACATATCACGACGTTCGGCTGGGCTACGCCGGCGGAGATCGACGACATGACGTCCCTGTCCCTGCGCATCAACGATATCCTGTTCGGGCTGTTCGCCGGCGTCGGTATCCGTCTGATCGACTTCAAGATTGAGTTCGGCCGCTTGTATTCCGAAGAGGACGTGCGCACCGTGCTGGCGGACGAGATCAGCCCCGACAGCTGCCGTCTGTGGGACATCAAAAGCAACGAAAAACTGGACAAGGACCGCTTTCGCCGTGATCTGGGCGGCGTCGTGGAAGCCTACCAGGAAGTTGCCCGGCGCCTGGGCATCCTGCCCGAGGGCGGTCCGCGGGACATGAAGGGCCCGTCGGTGATGCAATGACGGCAATAGGATGACGGCAATACGATGTTGGTGACACAATGATGGTGACGCTATGAAAGCGCGGGTACACGTTTCTTTCAAGAATGGCGTGCTGGACCCGCAAGGCAAGGCCATTGGCCTGACCCTGGCCAATCTGGGGTTTGCGGGCGTTGGTGATGTGCGCCAGGGCAAACTGATCGAACTGGAATTGGCCGAGAGCGACGCCGATGCGGCACGCAAATCCGTAGAGGAGATGTGCGAAAAGCTGCTGGCCAACACGGTGATCGAAAACTATGCCATCGAATTGGAAGACGATTAGAAATCGATGAAAGCCTGCGTCGTTGTGTTCCCCGGCTCCAACTGTGATCGCGATGTGCAAGTCGCCCTGTCCAACGCCATCGGCGGACCGGTGGCGATGGTCTGGCATGGCGACAGCGAGATGGCGGCAACCGACCTAATCGTCTTGCCGGGGGGCTTTTCCTATGGTGATTATCTGCGCAGCGGCGCCATGTCCGCCCGCTCCCCCGTCATGCGCGAAGTCATCGCACGGGCCGAACGGGGCGTCGCGGTCCTGGGCATTTGCAACGGCTTTCAGGTGTTGACGGAAGCCGGCCTGCTGCCCGGCGCCCTGCTGCCCAACGCCGGCCTGAAATTCGTCTGCCGCGATGTCCGCATCAGGGTGGAAAACAGCCAGACGCCGTTCACCAACAGCTATGAACAGGGCCAGGTTCTGTCCATCCCCGTGGCCCATCATGACGGCCAGTATTTCGCCGAACCCCATACTCTGGACGCCATGCAAGCGGGAGACCAGATCGCCTTTCGCTATGACGAGAATAACCCCAACGGCTCCCTCGACGATATCGCCGGGATCTTCAACAGGCGCAAAACGGTGCTGGGCCTGATGCCCCACCCGGAGCGCGCGGCGGATGCCCTGCACGGCGGCACCGACGGCCAGGGCCTGCTGCAAAGTCTGGTGGCCGCACTTGCGTAACGAACCCGATATCATGGCGGAGGCCGTGGCCGAGCACGGCCTGTCCGAGGATGAGTACCGCACCATTCTCAATGTCCTCGGGCGGGAGCCGAACCTGACAGAACTGGGTATTTTTTCGGTCATGTGGTCGGAACATTGTTCCTACAAATCCTCCAAAGTCTGGCTCAAGACCCTGCCCACCGAGGCGCCCTGGGTCATTTGCGGTCCCGGCGAGAACGCCGGCGTGGTGGATATTGGCGAGGGCAAGGCGGCGATCTTCAAGATGGAGAGCCATAACCACCCCTCCTTCATCGAGCCCTATCAGGGTGCGGCCACGGGCGTGGGCGGCATTTTGCGCGATGTCTTCACTATGGGTGCGCGGCCCATCGCCAACATGAATGCCCTTCGGTTCGGTGCGCCCGAAGACCCCAAGACCCGGCATCTGGTGGCGCGCGTGGTGGCGGGCGTCGGCGGTTATGGTAATTGTGTTGGGGTGCCGACAGTGGGCGGGGAGGTCAATTTCGACCCGGCCTACAACGGCAATATTCTTGTCAACGCCATGACCGTGGGCCTGGCGGATACGGACAAGATATTTTATTCCGCAGCCGCCGGGATTGGTAACCCGGTGGTCTATGTGGGCTCCAAAACCGGGCGCGATGGCATTCACGGCGCCACCATGGCCTCCGCCGAATTCGATGACGCGACGGAGGAAAAACGCCCCACGGTGCAGGTCGGCGATCCGTTCACGGAAAAACTGTTGATCGAGGCCTGTCTGGAATTGATGGCCACGGATGCCATTGTCGCCATCCAGGACATGGGTGCGGCGGGTTTGACCTGCTCCTCAGTGGAGATGGCGGACAAGGGCGGCGTCGGGCTGGATCTGGATATCGATCAAGTGCCCCAGCGGGAAGAGGGCATGACGGCCTACGAGGTCATGCTGTCGGAAAGCCAGGAACGCATGTTGATGGTCCTGCGTCCCGGCGCCGAGGATATCGCGCGCAAAATCTTCGAGAAATGGCAGCTCGATTTCGCCGTGGTGGGCAAGGTCAGCGATACCGGCCGCTTCATCGGCCGGGCGGGGGGCGAGGTGGTGTTTGATATCCCCGTCCGACCCCTGGTGGACGAAAGCCCGGAGTACGAACGCCCCTGGGTCAAGACGGAGGCGCCCGCCCCCTTGGGAGAAATCGCGGCGCCCATGGACCATATGCAGGCCTTGCAAACTCTGCTGGCCGGGCCTGATCTGTCCTCCCGCCGCTGGGTGTGGGAGCAATATGACCACACGGTGATGGCCGATACGGTGCGCAAGCCCGGTGGCGATGCCGCCATCGTACGCATTCACGGCACCAACCGCGGCCTGGCCGTGGCCACGGATTGCACGCCCCGCTATTGCCGGGCCGAACCCGAAACGGGCGGCGCCCAGGCGGTGGCGGAGGTTTGGCGCAATCTGACCGCCGTCGGCGCCCGGCCCCTGGCGATTACCGATTGCCTGAATTTCGGCAATCCGGAACGCCCGGAAATCATGGGGCAGTTGGTCGGCTGTATCCAAGGCATGAGCGCGGCCTGCCGGGCCCTGGATTTCCCCGTGGTCTCGGGCAATGTCTCCCTCTACAACGAAACCCACGGCCGGGCCATCCTGCCCACGCCGGCCATCGGCGGCATCGGGGTGCTGGATGATCTGGAGCGTTTCGCCGATCTGGCCTTGCGCCGGGCAGACGATATCGTGCTGTTGGTGGGAGAGACCAGCGGTGAAAATGGCGGTCATCTGGGCCAGTCCATCTACCTGCGCCAACTGCTCAACCGCCAAGACGGCCCCGCCCCGGCCGTGGACCTGGCCGTGGAACGGCGCAACGGCGATTTTATCCGCAACCTGATTGTGGAGGGCTGGGTTGATAGCTGTCACGACCTCTCCGACGGCGGGCTGTTGGTGGCGGCAGCGGAAATGGCTATGTCCGGTGGCATCGGCCTGGCGCTGTCCGGGCCCGGGGATGCGGGCTTTTGGTTTGGCGAGGACCAAGGCCGTTACCTGATTGCCGTGCCTGAAAAAACCCTCGGCTTGGTCTTGCAACGGGCCGAGGAGCGGGAGGTGGCCGTTCAAACCATCGGCACCACGGGCGGGGAAGCGTTGACGCTGAACGCCTCTGCCCTTATATCCATAGCTGAGTTGCGGCGCTGTCACGAATCCTGGCTGCCGGGATACATGGCGAACGCCTGAAAGTTGGGGAGACAGACATTATGGCCATGGACGCCGCCGAGATCGAGAAACTGATCAAGGAAGGTATCGCGGACGCAAAGGTCACGATCGAGGACCTGCGCGGCGACGGCGACCATTATGCGGCCATGGTGGTTTCGGCTGAATTCGAAGGCAAGTCCCGGGTTCAGCAACATCAAATGGTCTACCAGGCCCTGCAAGGCCGCATGGGCGGGCAATTGCATGCCCTGGCCTTGCAAACCGCCGTGCCCGAGTAGATCAGATGAAATTCAATTGGCGGCCATGGGGTGCCGCCAAAGATAAAGGAAACGATATTATGAGCGACAATCCAGTATCCGACCGCATTCAAGCGGAACTCGACGCCAACGACGTGGTCCTGTTCATGAAGGGCACGCCGGTCTTCCCGCAATGCGGCTTCTCCTCCATGGTGGTGCAGGTGTTGAGCCACGTTGGCGTGAAGTTCAAGGGCATCGACGTCCTGGCCGACGACGGCATTCGCAACGGCATCAAGGAATTTTCCAACTGGCCGACCATTCCCCAGCTTTACGTGAAGGGTGAATTTATCGGCGGCTGCGACATCATCCGCGAGATGTTCGAGGCGGGCGAGCTGCAGGAAACCTTCAAGACCAAGGGCGTCGAAACCGAAGCAGCCTAAGATGTCTGAGCTTCCAGAGATCCAGGACTACCACGCCCACGTATATTTCGATGCCGGCAGCTGCGAACCCGCGCAAGCCCTGCGGGACGAGATCGAGGCAACCTTCGACATCGAAATGGGCCGCTGGCACGAAAAAGAGGTCGGTCCGCACCCGAGGTGGAGCTATCAGGTCAAATTCGGCACCCACCAATTCGCCGAACTTGTCCCCTGGCTCATGCAACACCGCCGCGGCCTGACCATCTTCCTGCATCCCAATACTTCCCACGACCTGGAAGACCACCGCGACTGGCCCACCTGGATGGGCGAAATGATCCCGCTGAAACTGGCGATGTTCGAAAAATAACGCCGGATCATCAAGCGCAAGAAATGAGGGGACGTAATCCTTTTCCCTACGGGAAGAAGGAATTACGTCCCCTTAATTCGTTGCCACCCGAAGGGCTCGTTTGAGTGTTTGATAGTCCAATCCCGTATTTCCCAGATTGTCATCTCGCACTGACGTGAAGCTCAACTCCTTCGTGCCGGCGCAGTGATGCCATGACTTTGGAAATATTATCTATGCTGGGGTTGCCTTTACCGCTGAGCATACGCATGAGGCTTTGCGGTTT
>JAYGEA010000130.1:0-3896 GCA_046582635.1 Alphaproteobacteria bacterium | reverse complement strand
GCCGTGCCGCATCGCGATGACTATTCCCTTCATCAACGAAAGCGACAACACGTTCTCGCAACTCAATAGAATGTGTCTTGCCCATGACTGACCCCCTAAATGTGCTCATCAGCACAGAGAATCACAAATCAACTAATATGGGAATCCCGAATCTGATTAGCCGTGACACGCTCTAGATCAAACAGCCTTCAAATGGAATCATTTTCAGGCTGATAATTTGATCTCATTCGAAGAGTTAGAACAACTTGACTGCGTTCGGACGAACACAGGTTGCTCTAAACGAATTCGATCTCGGCAACCAATGGCCCCTTGGGGCCGTTGCCGATACGGATTTGCAAGGCCTGTCCGGGCAACAAATCGTCGGAGCCGAAGCGGCGCAAGGTCTCGATATGGATGAACACATCATCCGTGCCCTCGCCCCGGGTGACGAAGCCATAACCCTTGACCCGGTTGAACCATTTCACCGTGGCATCGACAAAATCGCCTTCCGCCTCCACCACTTCCGGCCGCGCTGTTTCAGCCGGTCGGGCGGTGCGGGGCGGTGGCATCAGGGCGTTGGTGTCATCCTTGGAGATCACGCGGGACGCCTGTTGCCCGCGCTCCCGCTGGACAACTTCGCAGACCACCGCGGTGCCTTCGTAAATAAACTCTATCCCGGCCTCACGCAAAATTGATTTATGAATCAGCACATCACCGGAATTATCGCTGGGCACAAAGAAGCCATAGCCCTTCACGGCATCGAACCACTTGACCAGGCCTTCCTTGACCTCGCCCGCGGGTTCCGTGGCTACATCGCCCGCCGTACCGGCATCGGTTTCTGCCGCAACGGTAGAGCCAACATCGTCACCAACATCCCTATTGCGGTGTTCCACGTTCAATTGCGCGACGTTGTCAGTACCTTGGCCGCGATCTTCGCCGATTTCTTGATCACTTTTTGGATCGCCGGTATTTGTTACATTCAAAACCATAAGACTCGCTTCCCCTTGCGAGTACTCGCCCCTAAACAAGCCGACTACTCACCTTGCATTTACGAGTTAACGGAACCTTAACATATTATTGTAGCGCCGACAAACAAGTCCTGGCAAATTCTACTTGTTGTGTGACGAATAAAATTTCCTCGAAAACCAGACTGAAAATAGCCGCTTTTTGTTACAAACACCGACACGCGCGCTTTCCGCTGGCAATCGTTGTCCCGGCCATACTAACCTATGTGGAGGTTCGAATCAGTTACGGAATCGGGGCGACGTGAACGGTCAGGGAAACGAGGGCGGACAGAGCCCAGGCTACCGCCCGATTATCCATGGCATTGGATTGGGTCTGGCGCTGGCGGCATGCTGGTTGTTGCTGTCGGGCTATTTCCAGTTTCTGCTGTTGGCCTTGGGCGCGGCATCCGTTTTTTTCTGCCTGTGGATCGCCCTGCGCATGGATCTGATCGATCACGAGGGCGCGCCGGTGCACATCACCTGGGCCGCCCTGCGCTATCTGCCCTGGCTGTTGTGGGAGATCGTCAAGGCCAACATCGATGTGGCCAGGCGGGTCATCCACCCCGATCTGCCCATCGCACCCAGCCTGTTCGATGCACCGGTCAGCCAACGCACCGACCTGGGACAGGCGCTGTACGCTAATTCCATCACTTTGACGCCGGGTACAGTGTCGGTCGATCTGGGCCCCGGCGTGATCCGCGTGCATGCCTTGCACGACGGTGCCGCCGATGGCGTTCTGGAGGGCGAGATGGATAAACGTGTCAGCGCCGTGGAGGGGCGGGACTGATGTTCGCCGTCACCGCCTTTGCCATCCTGATTGCCCTGGGCATCGCCCTGGGCCGCGCCTTTCTGGGGCCCACGGTGTTCGACCGCATCCTGGCGGTAAACTCGGTCGGCACCAAGACCGTGCTGTTGATCGCAATTTTGGGCTTTCTGACCGAGCGGCCGGAATTCCTCGACATTGCCATTGTCTATGCCCTGATCAATTTCATCGGCGTTGTAGCGGTATTGAAATTCGTGAAATACGGTGACATGGCGGCCTCCTCAAGTGGGGAGGACGGGCCGTGATCGCATTAGCGCTGGAAATCCTGAGCTGGATATTCCTGCTGGCCGGTTCCGCCTTTGTCTTGATCGGCGCCTACGGCATCTGGCGCCTGCCGGATTTCTACAGCCGCCTGCACCCGGCGGGTTTGACCGACACCATGGGGGCGGGTCTGGTGCTGCTGGGCCTGCTGTTGCAGGCGGACGATTTCACTGTGGGGATCAAGCTGGCGATCATCGCGGTCATTTTGTTGTTTACCTCGCCCACCACGGGGCATGCCACGGCGCGGGCCGCCCTGGCCTCCGGCCTGCGCATCTGGCAGGCGCCCGGCAAACCACCCCACGCCAATTCAGAGCGCGGGGATGATGACCCATGATCATCACCCTCATTGATATCATCCTGCTGACCTTCATGGGCGCCACCGCGATCGCCATACTCCGTCTGCGCAGCCTGTTTGCCGTGGTCATGCTGTCGGGCATTTACAGCCTGCTGGCCGCCTCCATGTTCGTCGCCCTGGACGCGGTCGACGTGGCCTTCACCGAGGCCGCCGTGGGCGCGGGTATATCCACGGTGCTGATGATGGCGACCCTGGCCCTGACCGGCGAGCGGGAGCGGCCGGCGGCACACACCGCCTGGCTGCCCCTTGTGGTGGTAACGATCACCGGCGCAGCGCTGATCTATGCCACCTTCGACATGCCACCCTTTGGGGCGGCGGATGCGCCGGTCAACCTGCACGTAGCGCCCCGTTATCTGAACGACAGTTTCGGCGAAGTGGGGCTGCCCAACGTGGTGACCTCGGTGCTGGCCAGCTATCGCGGCTATGACACCTTGGGCGAGGTGACGGTGATCTTCACCGCCGCCGTCGCGGTGATGATCCTGCTGGGCGGCCGCAAGGGCGACGATGCCGGCATCAAGAACGAGCCGCCAAAAGACGAAAACCTGGCCGACGATGACGGCGATGGAGGCACCGCATGAAGCACCACCGCGTGCTGCGCATCGTCTCCAAGTTGTTGATCCCGTTCATCATGCTGTTTGCCCTCTATGTGCAATTCCACGGCGATTTCGGACCGGGGGGCGGTTTTCAGGCCGGGGTGATCATGGCCTCGGCCTTCATCCTGTACGGCCTGATTTTCGGGCTGGAGAATGCCCGCAAGGTGGCCCCGCCCGCCGTGGTCACCTGTCTGGTCGCCGCCGGGGTCTTGATCTACGCGGTCACGGGATATGCCGGGCTGCTCAAGGGCGGCAATTTTCTTGATTATGGCGTTCTGGGCGCGACCCAAGTGGCGGGGCAGCATTTGGGCATATTGATCATCGAATTCGGTGTCGGCACCACCGTGGCGGCGTCCATGATCACGATCTTCTTCCTGTTCGCCGGGCGGGAGCGCTAGATGCTGCAGGAGATTTTGGACCACTACAATTATTGGATTGCCATTATGCTGATGATGGTGGGCTTTTATACCGTGGTGGCGCGGGGCAATCTGGTCAAGAAGATTGTCGGGCTGAACATCTTTCAAACCTCGGTCTTCCTGCTTTATATTTCCATGGGCAAGGTAACGGGCGGCACGGCGCCGATTCTTATTCCTGGCGACGTGGTCTATTCCAACCCGTTGCCCCATGTCCTGATCCTGACCGCCATCGTCGTTGGCGTGGCGACTTTGGCGTTGGGCCTGGCGTTGATCGTGCGGATCATGGAAGCCTATGGCTCGATCGAGGAAGACGACATCGAAGTGCTGGAAAATTCCGCGCCATGATGGCGCATCTTCCGGCCCTGCTGATCGTCGTGCCGCTTTTGTCGGCGCCGATTTGTCTGCTGAGCGGTCGCGGCCGCTTCGCCCATGGCGTTGCCCTTGTGGTGAGTTGGGTCACCTTTG
>JAYGEA010000080.1:0-4379 GCA_046582635.1 Alphaproteobacteria bacterium | reverse complement strand
TCTTAGCCGTTCGTTCTCCTTCTGAAGACGCTTCAATTCCTTGAGCTGTGCAGTGCCCATACCACCGTATTGCTTGCGCCAGCGATAGTAGGTCTGTTCAACAACGCTGATCTGCCTGATCGCATCAATCCGCGCCATTTCCTGACCGACAAGGACTCCAACCTGCCGCAACTTGGTGACTATCTCTTCCGGCTTGTGCCGTTTGTTCGCCATCTCTGATCCTCCGTTTCCTGACTATAACGGTGGACCAACTCAGTGGGGGAGGACCAGCGGCGCAAATTTCGTTGAAAGTGGCGTAACATCTGTTGTGGGTGACGTTTCTGTGCCTCAGCCCCCAGAGACGCTCGATAGGGTTCAAATGCGGACAATAAGGCGGGATGAAATGGCGCTTTATGGGCCGCTCCGGCTGGGCCGGCCAGTCGCGGACAAGCTTGGCGTGAAGATAGCGGGCGTTGTCCAGGAACACGTGGATCAGCCGCATCGCCGGATACAAGGCCTCGATGGACATCAAAAGCGCAATGGTGCGCAGGGCGTCAACCGTTAGCACCTCGCGGATACGGGTTTGGCCGGTTTCAAGGTCAATGGTCCCGTGAATGTTCATGCGCTTACGTCCGCTCGTCTGGTCAACCGCGACCTTGGTTTACATAGCAAGCGGAGCCCAAATTCGGCGATAGCCGTAACGGCCATAGTCGGATGCCAAGGCGATAACCGCCTGTGTCAGGGCATCCTCGTCCGGTCGGCCAATGGAAAGTTTGCGTTGTGTTGATCGATGCTGACCGAGAACCTGGCAGGCGCGTGGTTGCGAGACACCAAGTTCCTGGCAGACATGATCAACACAAGCACGACGACGTGCGGGGCTGAGAAGTTTCCCCGGGCAGCTTCCGCCATAATCAGCTTATCCAGCGTCAAATCCGATACTGCCCGTCGCAAACGGGAATTCTCCTTCTCTAGCTCCTTCAGGCGCTTGGCCTGGTTGACCTTGAGACCGCCATATTACTTACGATAGCAATAGTAGCTCTGTATCGAAATACCCAGTCGTTTACAGACTTCGGGAACGCTATGTCCTTGCGAAAGCAGGATCTCCGCCTCAAGCAGATAATAGATAATCTGTTCCGGCGTTCTTCGTTTTCCTTGGCTCATAAATTCCTCCAAATCTGAGGTTCATATTAAGCCAAGATCTCTCACTTAAAACGGACCACTTTTTCCGTGGCAGGCCACGCGGTATCACTGCACCCCCGATAGTATCAATCTATGACTTGTGATGATCAGCCCGCGATATACGGCGATAGGCAATGCGCTCACCTTGGTCAAGTGTCCCCAGATAATCCGTGCCCTCATTGGGAAAATTACTGGCGGTTATTTCCAACTCAGGCGAGATTTGACCTCCATCTACCAAAACTGTGATGTTTTGCGCTTGAGTGAAGATGTTATCTGCAACAGACTGACAATTGTTCCAATCAGTGCGCAGCAACATGACACAGAAAGTATCATTTGATAACCTGGCAACCAAATCAGAGGCGCGGGTAATTTTGCTCAGCAGATCAGCCAACCCTGCCATCATTGCCTCGGAAGGGTTGAAGCCGTGATCTCTTAACTCCGCCACATAATTTTCAACTCGGATAAATAAAAGGGAACCTTTTGTGTGTAGGCGTTGGCTGTCTGCGAATGCTACCTCGTAAAATTTCCGGAAACTAGCCCCGTTAATTACCCCAGTACTCGGGTCCAAACCAGCTCCTTCGAGGAGTATATCTTCTAAGTTTAACAGGCGTTTGTAAGCCCTGATGCTTAGCCGAAATTCTGCTGAATTGAGAGGCTTATTCAGGTAACTATCGGCGCCTGCTTCAAGACAGGCCATGACCGCGTCCTTTTTTGAAAAATCGGCATAAAACAAAATGTAAGTATACCGTGGTCGTTGCAAACTGCGAATTCGTCGACAGATCTCCCATCCGTCCATGCCTGGCAGATCATAATCCATCACCACCATTCGGAATGGTTTTTTAGCGATCAGATTATAGGCCGCACCACCATCGTGCTCCACCGTGGGACGGTGCCCCCAATTTTTTAGCTTCGTCTCGATCAGTCGTGAAAATAATGGATCACGATCGACAACAAGAACTCTCATCACTCTGCGTCCCTTAAACCAAATTTTACCTTGATGTACTTGGCATGGTCACCAACATACTATTTCTCTTGCTCCTGTTCGGCCAACAGCGGATTTAGCGAATTTGCAACTGCGTCTAAGTTATTGCTAGCTTGTGGTTGCCCGGTGACAGTCACCTGATTACTGGCCGGTATGGTCGCCGCTGCCGTCGTAGCACCCGTGCCATTTGGCGTAGCTACCGGTACGCAGCGGGGGTTACAACTCAGCGTAAATATTTCCTGCCCACGATCAATGGTGACATGTCGTTTTTGCCCCGGGGCAACAATTACTGGGGAAGATATTAAGACTTCGCCTTTATCGTTAAGGATAATTAGGTTAGTTTCGCCTGGCTCTATTCCCAATAGAAATAGCACACCGTTGTCCTCAAATACCACATCGGCAATATTAGGATTGCCTAGCATGACCACTTTCGGCGTAGCAGAAAGTTGAACAAGCATAGCCTTGCCTATTTCGACAGTAATGACTTCGGTTGCCTCAATCCTGCCAATAGTGGCACCCAACACTCCGCCTAATGATAAAGCAACGATGATCAGGTGTCGTAGCAACGCACCGAGCCGCAATCTGAAATTACCCATCATTTACTCGCAAATCCGATTGAATCCGAATTGGTGGCCTTTTGCCACAAGCACAAACACCGCCAATTTTTCTCTAGATCAATACGAGTCATTTACCAACCTAAAGGACACAGTATCACGCTCCACCTAACATAAGTAACTTTAAAGAGGCTCCTCGACGTTTTAATTGGAATTGAACAGATTTCCCACCGGTGCGGCGATCAGGTAAATCATGGTTATGAACGTGGCCACAGTGCGGTATCCTCTCGCCCTTGCTCTGGCCGCTTTGAAGATGCCGTTGAGGGCTTCCATGCGGGCATTGCTGTAGGTTGATGTCCAGCGTTCCAGGATGCGTTTTTGTTGTTTGTCGACGGTCTCGACCGCCTTTCGCAGTTTCTCGAACACCGGATCATCATTGATCTTCTCACGGGCGTGGCGGAGGAAGTGGGTCATCCGCCACTTTGCTGCCTGACGCGTTTCGGCAGCCCGCACCCAGCGCAGCTTTTCCTTGATCCGCCAGGCTTCCGCGGTGAGGAAGTCGCCGGCTTCCAATTCGACGAGGGCGGCAGTCTGTTTGTCGGTCAACCTGCCGCCGTTCCGTGCCTTGAGCACCGCCCAGCGGGTGGCCTCGGGCAGCTTCACCACTTTGTGCTCGGCCTTGCACCGCGTCCACGGCCCTGGTGAACAGCTGCACCACATGAAACCAGTCCACCGTTTGCGTGGCGTTTTCAAAATTCTCGGTGATTGCCGCCAGAAACGCCGGCGACATGTCGCAGACCACTTCAGCAATGCGACTCGGCTTGCCGCCATGGGGCTCCAGAAACGCCTTGAAGGCTTTCACGGTCGCCTTGCCTTTGCCAGGCGTGGCGAACACTACGGGGGAGCGTTCGCGCTCCAGGTCGATGAACACGGTGACGTAGTTGTGGCCCCGCTTGGAGGCTGTCTCGTCGAAGGCGAAAGCCTTCAGGGATTTCAGATCAAGCTCGGCAAGAGCCCTGCCCACATAGTGTTCGATAATCCGCCACAGCCGCTTGTCGGTGACCTCCATGATCCGCGCGGCGGCCAGAACCGGCATCTCGCGCACCAGCATAAGGGCCGCTTGCTCGAACAAAAGCGTGAACCCGCTGCCCTCCCGCGCCCACGGAACGGTCATGCGTTTGATCCCGTGTTCGGGACAGTTGGTGCCCGGAATCTTGGCTGTGATCATGCAGTGGTGCTGGAAAAAATTCAGATGACACCAGGTAAATTGCTTGAAGTCATGGGCCTTGCACGCCTTGCCGCAGTCAAGACAGGGAAACAAAGCACCGCGCTCGGCCTGCAGCTGGATCTCAAGAGTATGCGGGCGCTTGTCCGTCTCCAGCCGCTGCTCAACCAAGCGCCATGGCGGCGTCACACCGAGACCAAGAGCCAATACATCCGTCGCATCCATCAACTGTCCTCCGCCCCATCGAAAACGGCGCAGAGGATAAACGATCAGGGCTCTCAAAACCTCTTGGATTCCACTTGTCGCGTCGAGGAGCCCATAATTTGTCATCAACAGGAGAACGATATGACACGACGTCCACGGCGCAATCACACAGCTGCTTTCAAATCCAAAGTCGCATTGGCTGCTATTCGCGGCGAGCAGACGCTCGGCGAACTGGCACAGCAATTCGATGTCCATT
>JAYGEA010000003.1:0-4813 GCA_046582635.1 Alphaproteobacteria bacterium | reverse complement strand
TCCTCCCAGCCGACAGTGTGGACTGTTACCTATGTCGTGACGTAAATGTGTTACCTATCTCGTGACTAAGGACCAAGCCGCCCGGCCACCCACAGGGTACCATTAATGGGTGGTTGGGACGGGGGAGCGGACGGCTCGGTAATTCCAGAGAAACTGGAAATGCGCTAAGCTACTCGTCCCGTATCCAAGACGAGGTTTAGGACATGAGCCGCGACGACGTCCACCTGGTGGGCAGCATCCCGCTATCCAGCGCAGAGGAAGTCTTCACCAAATTGTGTGACAGCCTCGGGGATCATCTGTCCCGTCTGCCCGACGGCGAGACGGGGGAGCGGGCGCGCTGGGTCTATTGGCAGCGCACCATGCTGGAAAACCATCCCCATATGGAGGTGGACACCGAGGGCGAGAGCCTGAAGCTGCACGAATGGGACGGCACCCTGTTGCGCGAAATGGATCTGATGCGCTTCAAGCCCGGCGTCATTCCGGCGGATGTGACCTATAACACGGGCTATGACACAGCCAACATCGCCTCGTGGCAGATATTTTCTAACCTTCAGCACAGCGGCAAAATTCCAGGCCATCTGCGCTATCAGGTCGCCCTGCCGACGCCCATGTCGTCAGCCTTCATGTATGTCAGCCCGGCCGCGTACGAAGATTATTTTCCTACCTATGAGCGATCATTGCTGCGGGCCCTGGACAATATTGTCGCCGCCATCCCCGCCGACAAATTGAGTATCCAGTGGGACATCTGCCAGGAAGTCCTGGTGTTCGAGAACTATTTCCCGACCCGCCCGGCCGATTACAAGGAGCGGATCTTCGCCCTTATGGGCCGCCTGGGCGACGCGGTCCCAGGGGCGGTGGAGCTGGGCTATCACCTTTGTTACGGCACGCCCCGGGACAAACATCTGGTGATGCCCAAGGACGGCGCCATTTTGGCGGAACTCAGCAACGCTATTCTGGACCGGGTTGATCGCAACGTGGATTTTCTGCACCTGCCCGTACCGCAGGACCGGGACGACGATGCCTATTTCGCACCGCTGGGTGATATCAGGCTCGGCGCCGCCACCAAGCTGTATCTTGGCCTGATCCACTACCAGGACGCTTCGGGCGACCAGGCCCGCATGCGCGCGGCGGCCAAGGTTTGCCGGAACTTCGGCATCGCCACCGAATGCGGCTGGGGCCGCGCCGACCCCCAACGCCTGGACGGACTGCTGGCCGCTCACACGGCAGCGGTTGATGTGCTATCGGCATGCTGAACCCGAACCTCGATTTGCTGCTGTCGCCCCATGAGCGGGCCCAGATCGAACGCGACGGCTACTTCGTCGTCAAAGGGGCCCTGAACCGGGCCCTGGTCGATGATCTGGTAGCCCCTGGTCGCTGGAATGGATGCCGAGGGGCGAAGGCGGAACGGCGCCCCGCCTCTGGAGCGGATGAACCATTACGATGTGATCGGCAAGGATCCGCGTCTGCTGGAACTACTCGATTGGCCCGCCACCTTTCACAAGGTGTGGGGTCTGCTGGGTTGGAACATTCAGCTCTTCCATTCCCACCTGACCGTCAATCCATGCCCGGCGGAGGGCGAGAACCTGGACAGTCATGGCCTGATGCTGGGCTGGCACCAGGACAGCGGGCAGATCAACGGCGATCTGGAAACCTCGCCAAGGCCCCGGATCTCGCTCAAGATCGGCTATTTTCTCAGTGACACTTCTGCGGAAGGGCGGGGCAATCTTCATGTTTTGCCGGGCAGCCACCTGGAAGACACCTTTCCGGGGACTGATCGCAAATCATTGCCCGAAGGGGCCGTGCCCCTCTGCCTGGACCCAGGCGATGCGGTTTTCTTCGACCGCCGTCTATGGCATTCCGGCAGCGCCAACTATTGGCATGCACCGCGCCTGGTGCTGTTCTACAGCTATTCCTACAGATGGCTGCGGCCCCGTGACGATATGGAGGTCGGCCATATTGTGCCGGGCTGCGATCCCATTCGCCAACAGCTCCTCGGGCAAAGCCCCACGGGAGGCCGCGGCTATACCTCGCCCACCGACGAGGATGTTCCCCTCAAGAGCTGGATCGGGACGCACCATCCCGGCGCGCTGGCCGAACCGCTATAATTCCAGGCTTTTGGTCAGGCCGCGTCCTCGCGCCGGGGCAGTTTCCAGTTCGGGCGGATGAAATGACAGGTGTAGCCGTGGGGGAGACGCTCCAAATAGTCCTGGTGCTCGGGCTCCGCCACCCAGAAATCACCGACCGGCTCAACTTCCGTCACGACCTTGCCGGGCCAGATGCCGGAGGCGTCCACGTCCGCGATGGTGCGCAGGGCTTCCTCCCTTTGGGCCTCGTCCACGTAATAGATGCCCGAACGATACGATATGCCCCAATCATTGCCCTGTTGATTGAGGGTGGAAGGATCATGGATTTGGAAGAAGAATTCCAGCAGCGTGCGAAAGCTTGTCCGCTCGGGGTCAAATATGATCTCGATGCCTTCGGCATGGGTGCCGTGGTTGGGATAGGTGGCGTTGGCGATATCGCCCCCGGTATATCCGACGCGGGTGGACTTGACACCAGGAAGGCGGCGGATCAAATCCTCCATGCCCCAAAAACAACCACCGGCGAGGACGGCGCGTTCGTTATTTCTGCTCATATCTCGGCTCCTTTTCCCGTAAATCCCGTAATGTTTTACGCCATGTTCGGCACGGGGGTAAAGACATAGGGTTCCAGGGTTTCCTGGGCTTCGACGCGCAATTCGTGCCATTTTTTCGGCCCGCCGTAATAAGCCAGACTACCCGCTTCCGCCTTGCCCTCGCCATTGTAGTACGAGACGCAGTCCCGCAAGGGCCGGGTGTTGGTATCGACGTCGCGGCAATGTTCGGCATATTCAATTTCCGGCGTCTCCTTGATATCGAAGATACCGCCGCCCTTCTCCCGCAAGGTTTTCATCATCCAGACCACATAGTCCGTGTGCGATTCTATCCCCCGGGTGAAATTGAACTGCCCGCCGCCGCCCTGGGGCCCCGACATGATCAGCAGATTGGGGAAGCCATGACTGTGCAAACCCAAAAATGTCTTGGTGCCTTCGGCTTCCCACTTCTGCTTCAAGGAGCGTCCGTCCCGTCCGGTGATCATTTCGAAGGTCGCCGTCGCCATCCATTGAAAGCCGGTGGCGTAGATCAGCACGTCCAGCGGATATTCCTTGCCGTCATGCACCACGCCCTTTGTGTTGATCTCGGTCACGCCAATGGGCGCGGTATCGACCAGGGTGACGTGGGGCAGGTTGAACGCCGTCAGGAATTCATCATGAAACGCGGGCCGTTTGCAGCCATAGGTATAATAGGGCTTCAGGGCGGCGGCTGTGTCCGGGTCCTGAACGGTCTCCTCCACGCGGGCGCGGATCTGCTCCATGATGCGGAAGTTTGTGTTGAGCTGCTTTTGCATCAACTCTTCCGGCGATATTTCGGTGGCATATTTCTTGCGCACCTTGAAATCGGCAACCTTGCCGGACAGAAAGTCGTCATTGCCCTTCAGCGCCGTGCGGCCCGACGAAATCGTGGCCAGCCTCTCGCGCCGGGCCCGGGCCCAGCCCGGCTCCGTCTTCCAGACCTCAATCTCCTCCGCCGTGGTTTCGCGCTGGTCACGCACGTCGATGGAGGATGGGGTGCGCTGAAAGATGGTTAGCTCCTTGACGATCTTGGCGACCTCGGGCACCACCTGCACGGCGGTGGCGCCGGTGCCGATGATGCCCACCCGCTTGTCTTTCAGATCGACGTTGTAGTCCCAACGCGAGGTATGAAACGCATCGCCCTGAAAGGTTTCCATGCCGTCGATCCGGGCCAGCCGGGGCGTTGTCAGAATACCGTTGGCCAGGATCAGATAGCGGGGCCACATTTTGTCACCGCGGTCGGTCGTGACCTCCCATCTTCCCGTCGCCTCGTCCCATTTCGTATCCCCCACCGTGGTGTGGAACAGGCAGTGGTCGTAGAAGCCGTATTTCTTGGCGATCATCTGGCAGTATTCCAGAATTTCGAAGCCGGAGGCGAATTTCATGGTGGGGAAATATTCCATCTCCTCCAACAATGGCAGGTAGCTGTAGGATTCCACATCGCAGGCGATGCCGGGATAGCGGTTCCAATACCAGGTGCCGCCCACATCGCCGCCGCGCTCGCAAAAGCGCACATCCGTGAAGCCCTCGGCCTGCAGCTTGTACCACAGCAATAATCCGGCGAAGCCGGCGCCGACAACGAGAATTTCGCATTCGTCGGTCAAGGCCTCCCGCTCGATGGGGGGTGCGGAGTAAACATCTTCGAGGTATTTGCTGAACTCCCCCTCCATGGCCATATAGTCGGCCGCACCCTCGCGGGTTTCCTTGAAGGCACGGTATTTCGCCTGCTCCTCGGCATTGAAGACGGCGCCCGGCGGGGGTTCGGGAAGGGTTTTCAAGGCCACGTCGTCGATCACCGAATAGCCCTTGCCGGCAATGTTGTCGCTGGCCTTGGCGGCGCGGGTATTGAATATTTTTTGCCCGGTAGTCGGGTCGATCTGTATTGGCTTGGTCATTTTGCAGCGCCTTCCGCTTCATTAAAGCCGCAAAAGTGCGCGACGTTCACAATGTCTTCACGGTCACTTACCAGGGTGTTCTCGATCGCATTGTCATCAGCGTAACCAAGGGCCATGCCGGTAACCATCACCTGATCGTCGGGAATGCCCAGATGACGAAAGACAGGTTCCTGAAATTGAATCCAGGCGGCCTGTGGGCATGTGTGTAGTCCGAGGCCACGGGCGGCCAGCATCAGGGTCTGGATATACATGCCCGTATCGGCCCAAT
>JAYGEA010000204.1:0-2704 GCA_046582635.1 Alphaproteobacteria bacterium | reverse complement strand
TTCCGGATAGGCGAATATGTCATGCGGCGTGGCGATCTGTTCGATCCGGCCAGCGCGCATGACGGCGAGCCCAAACCACTCCTCCGGACCTGTACCTGATATCGGCCATTACGACTTCGAATGCTTGCCATTGGACACACCTCATTGTGACTGTGGTGTGACAGGGCCAAATTTGAGGATATGTCTGGGGAAACGTTTAAAGAAGTTTCAACGATTTCAAAAGGGTAATGGCGCGCCCGGCAGGACTTGAACCTGCGACCCCCGGATTAGAAAGACGGACCTCCACCGCAGAAAACCGCCAGTGTTACCACTTTCATACCCCTCATGACCCCGTATAACCCCATCAAAGAGGTAACACCCTAACGCCGCCAACCCTGCGTAATTGGCTTTACTACGGTCGCCCAGTCGTTGGTCTGCGTCGCAAAAAGCGTAAAGAGTTAAACGCGAAAATGATCGGCGGTCATCTCAAATTCGAGGCCGCATCCGTTCATGCCTTAGCCAAAAAAATATCGCGTTCTATCTAGTTTGGATTACGCGGGCGAAAATGCGGGCGGTGGAAAATTCTGCCGCCCCCTTTTCGGCCAACCGACGGACAATGCCCATGACTGGCCGACCCAACCGGTAGTTGGGCCTTCACCGTACATCTTCTAGAGTGGCCGAGCCGTTGTTGCTCATTTCCGCGTTAGAGGCAAAAGCCGACATCATATTCTTCTAATGAAATAAAGGCGACGCTACTCTCAATTGTTATCCCCTCCCTCGGCCGTCCCTCCACCCGAACCCGGCCCGCCTTATTCAGCCGCGACGTTGCGGTGGGTTTCGGCGGCTTTCGCGGCCTTGGCGAAATGGGTTTCGTCGAATTTGTATAGGTGCGCGCCGCCCATGAAAATCTGCGCGGCGGTTTCTTTTTTGACGTTGGCGAGCAGGTTGTTGGCGACATTGGGGAAGTTGGAATCGAAGTGCGGATAGTCGGTCGAGATGCACATGCGGTCGGCGCCGATCAGGCCCGCCGTGGCCTCGATCTCCGGCTCGCTGCCCTCCACCGCCGCCCAGCAGTTGCGCTGGAAATATTCCCGTGGCGTCAGCGAAAGATAGGGCGCGTGTGAATCGCGGTATTGCGGATAGTCCCATTCGATCCGGGTCAGAATGCCCGGCACCCAGGAATTCTGCGCCTCCAGGAAACCTACCCGCAGCTTCGGATAGAACTCGAAAACCCCGCCGATCAGCATGGCGATCAGGGTTTGCTGCATCTCGATCCAGTGGCTGGCCACGTGGCGGTAGAAACGGTTTTCGCCGTACAGTGTGTTCATGTGTGAATAGGCCGCACCCGTGCCCTCGTGAAAGCCCAGGGTGACGTCGAGTTCCTCGTGCAGGGCAAAAAGCGGGTTCCAATAATTGGAATGCCAGAAATGCCCATCGACGCGATTGGGCCGCATGAAGGAGCCGACGGCGCCAAGCTCGGTCACGCAACGGACCAGTTCGGCGCAGGCCAGGTTCACATCGTGGGGCGGCAGCATGGCCGAGAATTTCAATTGGTCGGGGCTGTGCTGGCAGAACTCGGAGACCCAATTGTTGTAGGCCTGGGCCAGGGCCAGGGACAATTTTGGGTCCATGTCGTCGCGGGAGAGCAGGCTGAGGCCCATGGTCGGGAACAGCACAGCGATGTCGATGCCCTCCATCTCCATGCCCATGATCTGCGCCGCGCCGTCGTAATTACGCTCGATCGCGAAGTCCAGATAGCCGCCCGCGCTGATGCGGGAGCCTGACAGGGGCTGGGAGTCCGCCGTGTCTCCGAGACCCTTATGGGGCTTGCGGTGCTGCTGGGTTTCAACATCGTAGGTGGTGGGTGCGCCGTCGATGATGATGACGCCGCGTTTGGGCTTGCCATTGGCGCCAACAGGCAGGGTGACCCGGTCGCGGAACTGGCGGTCCAGATAACGCTCGAACAGATCCGCCGGCTCCATGATATGCATGTCGCAATCCACGAACCGCATGCCGTCCTTCATGACGCTATCCTTCCCGTTTCCAAAAATTCGTCCTATAATGCGTCAAGTCATCCTATAACAGGCATATGGGCGCGGCAATCCCCGGCACGCGGGGCAAATATCATACGCGCGGCGCGAATGGCCCTGTCCCGATCCCAGGCTATTTGCAGAATTCAGTCCACGCTTCGTTATGTGCCAGCAGCGCCCGCTTGGTTGCCGTGGTCTGCCTATCCGCCTCTGCCAGCCTGATTGGTTTCACCCATTCGCATCCGTCCGCTGGCGCGTTGATATTGGCGCAACCGGCGATCAAGGTCATCGTCACCAAGAGTGTCCAGATGGGCAGTGATTTCGGCCTTCCGTTTGGCCCTAGCCTGTCCGGCTTCGAGTGCCGATAGTCGGGCTTCCTTGGCCCCTGCCCTACGCAGCCGCCAGTCACGGTAAAGCCCCATCAAGGCACCGAACAATTTGCTGACGGCTGTGATAGCCGATAGCCAATTCACTTGGCATTGGCCTCGCTAACGAACATGGCTATGGCAGCCGCAACGGCAGCGACGGCATTGCCAATCATCGACCATTGTTCAGTAGTGACGCCAAATACGACGGCCAAGCCAGCCAGTCCGGCCCAGGTTGATGGTTCCTTGGCGCGGTTCAGCGCCCAGAATACGACTGAATTCATGGATATTATCTCCCATAGTGATAGAGGACCTGCGGCAGCCCGCAGT
>JAYGEA010000152.1:0-10066 GCA_046582635.1 Alphaproteobacteria bacterium | reverse complement strand
CGTGTGCTCTTCCGATCTGCGTCCGCCACGGCGCTCATAATCTCTCCAAGTGATTTCAGTCCACATGTTGTGCCCCTCCATTGCTTTGACACAACGGAGAGAACCATAACATGCTGAAATCACTCAACTAGTTTCGAGTTGGCCTCTCACATCGCACTGGAAGAGGCCGGCGCCGACTATGAAGCCATAGCCGTTGACTTCGCCGCCGGGGCACAGAAGAGCGCGGACTATCTGGCCATCAACCCGAAGGGGCGGGTACCTGCCCTGGTTACCGGCCAGGGCGTTTTGACGGAAACCCCGGCGCTGTTGCTGTACATCGCCCAGAGCCATCCGGCGGCCAACCTGGCGCCGCTGGATAACCCGTTCGCCCTGGCCGAAGCCCAGGCATTCAAAAACTATCTCTGTTCCACCGTGCATGTGGCCCATGCCCACCGCCGCCGCGGCCAACGCTATGCGGATGACCCGGCGGCCTGGGAGGCGATGAGGGCAAAGGTGCCCCAGGCGATGGCGGAATGTTTTGCCTATATCGAGCGTGACTTGATCAAGGGGCCTTGGGTATTGGGCCGGGACTACAGCATCTGCGATCCTTATCTCTTTACCTTGGCCGGCTGGCTGGGGGGTGACGGCGTCGACCGCAAGGATTTTCCCAATGTTGAGCGTCATTTCCAGGCCATGTCCGAACGAGGGGCGGTGCAAAATATCATGCCGGCCCATGCGGTCGGCTGAAAGGACCTACTTCATCGCAGCGAAGGATTGATTGTTCCGGGGCCGGGGCCGGGGTTAAGATTAGACCGGATAGGCAAGTGAACAAAGGCGGTGCGTAAACCATGGATCTGAACGACCGGACGGAACATAAGGTTTTCCGCGACGAGGTGCAGGCATTCCTGGACCAGAACAAGCATCTGGCGCCCAGCGAATCCACTTTTTCCTTCCGCATGCGGCCACGCCAGTTGAAGGACGAAGTGCAAACCTGGCAAGGTCTGCTGGTGGACAACGGCCTGACCTCGCGCACCGTGCCCAAGGCTTACGGCGGCTATGGGGCGGCGGTGGATATTTTGAAATCGCGCATCATCGCCGACGAATTCTTTGCCGCCAACGTGATCCAGGGGCTTGGCAATATCGGCATCTCCATGCTGGTGCCAACCATGCTGGAACATGGCACGGAAGAACAAAAACAACGCTATATCCGCCCCACCATCCGCAGCCAGCTGATCTGGTGCCAGGGCTATTCCGAACCCAATGCCGGCTCTGACCTGGCCAGCCTGCAAACAGCGGCGACCGAGGATGGGAACGACTTCATCATCAATGGGCAAAAAATCTGGACCTCGGGCGCCCATATCGCCGACATGATATTTTGTCTCGTGCGCACGGAGCCCAACGCGCCCAAGCACGAGGGCATCAGCTATATCGTCTTTCCCATGGACACGCCGGGGATCGAGGTGCGGCCCCTGCAAACCATGACCGGCACACCGTCCTTCAACGAAGTCTTTTTCACCGATGTGCGGGTGCCCATGGCCAATGTGGTCGGCAACCGGGGCCAGGGCTGGCTCGTGGCGAACAGCACCCTGAAGCACGAGCGGGGCCTGCTGGGTGATCCCAACCGCTCTCTCGACAGCCTGTTGCGGGTCAGGAAGCTGTTGCAGGCCGAAAGCCTGGACGGCCGGCCGTTGATGGAAAACCCCCTGTTCCGGGACCGCTTCATCAAGCTGCAGGCCCGTGTCCAGGCCATGCGCCTGCACGAAATGCGCATGACCAGCGAGGCCGAAAAAGGCGCGGGTCGGTCTCTGGGCGATATGGTCGTCAAGCTGTTGGGCTGCGAATTGAACCACCAACTGGATGGCCTTGGCATTGATATCCTGGGCGAGATCGGCGTGCTGTATGACGACAGCCCCCTGCTGCGGGATGGTGGCGCATGGCAGGCCAACTTCATGTTTGACCTCGGCCTGATCATCGGCGGCGGCACGGCCCAGATTCAGAAAAATATTATATCGGAGCGGGGCCTGGGCATGCCGCGCGAACCAAAAATAGCGCAGGGTTAGGCAAATGGATTTTGGGCTATCGGAAGAACAAATACTGATCCGGGATAGTTTCAGCGGCACCCTGGCGCGCATCTCGGAACTGGATACGGTGCGCCAAACGGCGGAGGCCGGCGCGCCATTGGATGAAAATATCTGGGGTGAATTATGCACCCTGGGCATGGCCGGCTTGTTGATCGGGGAAGATTTCGGCGGCGCCGGGCTGGGCCTGCTGGAGGCCGCGGTGGTGTCCGAGGAACTTGGCCGCCGGGTCACGCCGGTGCCCTTCACGGCCAGTGCCGTCATGGCGCCCCTGGCCATCAGCCTTGGCGGCGACGAAGATCAAAAACGCGACTGGCTGCCGGCCATGGCGGAGGGCTCCCTGCGCGTTGGCGTCGCGGTATCGGAGTTCGCCGCCGGCGCCCGGGAGGATGCGGGCGTCAGGCTGGGCAATGGTGTCTTGAGCGGCCGGGCCCTGTTTGTCCTGGATGGCGCGGGCGCGGACGGTTACGTGGTTGGTGATCGCGAAGGCGGTCTGCATTTGGTGCGGGCAGCGGCCGGGGGGATGGAACGGGTGGGTCTGAAAACCATCGACCGGACCCGGTCCATTTGCGAACTACGGTTCGAGAACACCCCCGCCGAACCCCTGCGCCAGGGCAGAGACGTCCTTCAAACCATCATCGATGCAGGCCGCATCACCTTGGCCGCCGACAGTCTGGGCGCCGGCGAGGAGATGCTGCGACAGGCCGTGGCCTACGCCGCCGACCGCAAACAGTTCGGACGGCCCATCGCCTCGTTCCAGGCGGTCAAGCATATGTGCGCCGAAATGGCCTCGGAACTGCAGCCTTGCCGCGCCCTGGTCTGGCATGGCGCCTACATGCTGGAACAGGACCCCTCGGAACTATCCCTGGCGGCAGCCTTTGCCAAATCCCACGTGGACGAGGTCGGCCGCTTCGTTGCCCGCACGGCGACGGAAGTGCACGGCGGCATGGGCTTCACCGACCTCATGGGCCTGCACTATTGGTTCAAGCGACTGGGCGTCAACCGCGCCTATCTGGGCAGCCCCGAACGGGTCCGCGCGGAAGCTGCCCGATTGCAAGGATTTGCCGCGTAAATTTCCACGGAGCAAATGAGGACGACCGAAAGAAATATTCGCCAATTCGCCGCCGCGTTCCATATTGTTCTCATGAAATGGTATTTGGCGGCTAGGCAGCTATCAATATGATGAATACGTTAAGTATGCGCTCGCGGGTAAAGATCATATTTTCTGCCTCGATAATCCTGACCGGGCTGTGTTTTATTTTTCCGCGAGCCACCATGGCGGCAGAGATGCTGTTCGTGGTCGATCAATTTCCTCCCTATCAATACCTCACGCCGGACGGCGAAGCGCGGGGCTCTTCCTATGAAGTCGTTCGGGCTGTATTCGAGCGTCTCGGCATGCCTGTCAAAGTTACCTTCCTGCCGTGGAAGCGGGCGGTCTCCAACACGAAAAAAGGTATTGCGACGGGGTTGTTCTCATGTGGCTATAAAAAGGAACGGGAAAGCTTCGACCTCTATTCCAACCCCATCAGTTTTGCGACAAAAGGCGTCATTGTCAGGAAAACCTACGCCGGCCCGCCGATTGCAAGCCTGGCGGATTTGCATGATCTGCGCGTCGGCGCGGTCGCGGGGTTCGCGGCCAACAAATTCCTGGACAAGGCCGGAATATCATTTGCCAAGGTGCCGAAATTTGACAATGTGATCCCAATGTTGGCCAATAATCGTTTTGATGCCCTATACCTAACCTTGGAAACCGGGCAATTCCTCGCCGCCGAAGCCGGGAAGGCGGCAGCTTTCAAATATGTTCCGTTGAAGGATTTTGCCCTGCGTCCCTACCATATGTGTTTCAGCAAAAAATGGCCGGGTTATCGGGAGCTGACGGCAAAATTCAATACCGCTCTCGGCGAATTACAGGCCAATGGGCGGTTGGAAGCCTTCTACGCCAAATACCGTTAGCGCTTTTCAAGCTTGCTTGAAATCGCCGAGCCAGCCCACACCCCCACCCGGCCACCCACGTGAGCATCCTAATGGGTGGCCGGGTGGGGGCGTGGGCTGGCTCGGATCAAGCTTGAAAAGCTTCAGGAATTGTTCCGCGCCTTGAACGGCGCCAGGGCCGCGATGTGTTCGGGCGAGAGGCCGCAGCAGCCACCAACGATCTGTACGCCCTGGTCAATCCACAGGTCGGCAAAACGGTGCAACTCGCGCGGCGGTATCACATCCTCGAACTGCCATCGCGGCGATTTAAAGTATCCGGAATCGGGATAAGCCATCAACGGCCCGCCATGGACCGTGCCCAGAATATCAAGCGCATCGCCTATCACATTGGCCGGGCTGTGCATGATCCCGGCCGCCTCGACCTCATAGTCATCCAGCACGGCAACGATGTCCGCAAAAGGAATGTCCCGCTCCGGCGCGAAACTAAGAACCTGGCCATCGTCGCCGCGCCGGGCCGAAAATCCGGCCCAGACCGGCAGTCCGGTGGCCTTGGCGGCGGCGAATGCGGGGCCCATGCGTTCGGGATAAAACATCATTTCCAAAATGATCAGATCGCAGCCTGCATCGCGCAGCAGGCTGGCCAATTCACCAAATGCCTCCGCCATGGCCCCTGGCGTTGGCGCCAGGGTTTGGTCGGGCTCGGATGTACCGTCAACGACCGCCGCGCTATGAGACAGAGAACCGGCGATCAGGACGTCCGTCCGCCCGCTGGCTTGCCGCGCCCGCTGCGCGGCGGCCACGGCGGCACGGTTGATTTCGGCAAATTGATCGCCGAACCCGGCCGGTTCCAGGCGTAGCCGCGACGAGGCATAGGTGTTGGTCGTGATGACGTCGGCACCGGCGGCGAGATAATCCCGGTGAATGCCTTCCAGCAGTTCGGTGTTTTGCAGTGACGCCGGACCGCACCAGGCACCGGGATCCATTGCCACCCCACGGCGTTCCAGCTCCGTCCCCGTGCCGCCGTCAAGAATGACGATGCCACCGCCCTTGAGATGTCGTTCCGTGTCGGCGTAGCTCATAATTTAGATATAGAAATCTTGCAGATTGTAATCCCTGATCAAGGTTTCGCGGGTTTGTTCGTTCCAGCGGTTGTCGTCCTCCTGCCCTGCCAATGGCTGGTAATTGTATCGCAGCTCCTCGGGAAAACGTTGCTGCCGGGCATCCACGCCCAGGGCGATGATGCGGCAGCGTTCGTGGATTTTTTCCGCCGTATACGTGACTTCCGTATTATCGAGTTTCGAGGTGGTGACATCGAGAACCCGGCTTCGGGGAAAAAACCCAGCGTTCAGTGTGATGCGCCGGTCCGGCGATGAATTGGCGAAGGAGCCATGCACCAGTTGCCGGTTGCAGATGAAGACATCCCCCGCCCCGCACAGCAGGGGCACCGCGCCCTCGATACGTTCCGATCCACTGTCCGCCACCATTTGTTTGATATCCACCTTGCCCTGCTTGTGACTGCCGGGCAGCACCCAGACGCCGTTGCCAGCGGTGGAGGGGTGCAACTGCGCCATGAAGTTGAAGCCATGGGCGCCGTGGTCCCAATCGGCCGCGTCCCAATGGGTGGTGCCGTCCTGATGCCAGGCCACGGACGGCCCCAGCCCCGGCTCCTTGATGAAGACCACTTCCGTATAGGGAACAAAATCAGCGCCCAGCACCGCCTCGGCCACCGCCAACAGGCCGGGATGGCCGTAGAGGCGCAGGCAGCCGTCCATCAATTGCAGATTGCCCCGCAACCGCTCAATGGTCCATTCAGGGCCGCCTTGGGCTGGTTCGGGGTCCAGCATCTTGACCGGATGGCGGCCCTTGTTCCTGGCCGTGCCACCCACGGGATCGCTCAACGGTTTGGCCCAACTGTAGGTTGGCAGCGCGAAATCATGGACAATGGCCGGGTTGCCGTTCATGTCGCATTCGGCGTCCGGCGAGACCGGCGCGCCGGCCAGAACCCGGGCCACGTCGGCGCGCAGTTCAGCCAACTCTTCAGCATCGATCACATGCTCGAAAACATAGAAGCCGGTGCGCCAATAGGCCTCGAGAATTTCACCATCGAGGTTGCCCTCGCCATCAAATTTAATGGGGCCGCGATTTCCCAGAGCCATGGCGCGCCCTTCGCCGTCCCGGATGTATCCGGCCATCGCCCGGGCATGTTCGGCGGCGGTTAAGGGGTCGGCTGCTTGCTGTGCGGTCATGGGATTTCCCTGGTTTGACAAGAGATCGCGAATATTGCGCCCAATGGACGTCTTGCACAATGGCTGGACATGGTGAGAATAAGACCATCGTCGATATTTGAGAACGGATGTGGACATGAAAATTCTAGCGGGAACCTCCAAGGGCGTATTTTCAGTTTCCAATGGCGCGGCGGACCAGGTGTTGGAAAGCCGGGGCGTGCGCGATCTGGTTACCATTGGCGGCCGGGTCTTCGCGGGCACCGGGGCGGGGCTGTATATCTCCGACGACGGCGGCAAGAGCTGGACCCTGGCCGGCCTGGACGGCCACGAAGTCTGGCAGATCCGGGGCGCGGGCGGTGCTGTTGTCTATGCCGGCACGCAACCGGCCGGATTGTTCAAGAGCACCGACGGCGGCGACACCTGGGCCGAGGTTGGGGCCTTCGCCAAGTTCCCCCAGGCCGCCGAATGGTGCGTGCCGGTCAAACCCCGCCTGCCGGGCCGCGCCCGTGCATTGGTGGTGGACCAGGTCGACCCCCGCCGCATTTGGGTCGGGGTCGAAGTGGGTGGCATCATGGCCACGGAAGATGGCGGCGAAAGCTGGAGCTTCAGTTTGCCGGGCGAGAACCCGGATCTGCATATGATGTGCGCCCATCCCGGCCAGCCATCGACTCTGTTCGCCTCCACCGGATACGGCCGCCTGGACGGCGTGGCCGAGATGGTCGAGGGCAACGCGGGCGTCTTCCGCTCCGACGATGGCGGGGCCAGTTGGCGCTATGCCTGGAAAGGCATCACACCGCGTTATTCCCGGCCCATGTGCATTGATCCCGCCACCCCCCACGGCCTGACCGTGGCCAGCGCGCCCACCGCCTTCTCGTCGTACAAGGACGATGGCGGGGCCCAGGCCATGCTCTTGCGTTCCGAGGATAGCGGGGAAAGCTGGCGCTCTCTGTGCGACGAAGCCCATTCGCCCTCGGCGGCGAATATTCATGGCCTGACCCCGGACCTGGCAAACCCCGGCGGCGTGGTGATCGGCACGGACACGGGTGAGGTTTGGCGGGTCAGCGGCGACGCGGAATGGACGCCTTTGGCCACCGGCCTGCCGGCTGTACTGTCGGCGTTGACGCTTTAGTCCATGTGTTTGGCCATTTGGCCGGCAACCCAGGTGCGGCAGACATTCAGATCGTCGTCCAGCAGCACAAGATCGGCGCAATAGCCCGCCGCAATGCGGCCCCGCCGGTCGGCCATGCCGAGAAACCCCGCCGGGTAGAGCGAGGCCATGCGCAAGGCTTCCTCCAGCGGCTGGTTCAGCAGCTGGTGGGTATTTCGAACGGCCGTGGCCATGTCCAGGCAGGAACCGGCCAGGGTGCCGTCGGGCAAAGTGCAGCGGCCGTCCGCGACGCTGACCATTTGCCCGGATAATTGAAAGCTGTCCAAGTCCGTGCCCACGGTCGCCATGGCATCCGTGACCAACATCATGCGGCCCCCGGAAATTGCAGCCTTGGCGGCCAGGGCGACGCGCAAGGTGGTGGCGTCAACATGGTGGCCATCGACGATGATGGCGCACCAGGTGTCTTGATCCGCCAGGGCCGCGCCCACCACGCCGGGGACGCGGGCCAACAGGGGCGGCATAGCGTTGAACAGATGGGTGAAGCCGGCCAGGCCTTCGTCAAGGGCGGCGGATATTTGCCCGTCGTCGGGCGCACAATGCCCGGCGCAAACCTTCACACCGGCCGCGTTCAAGGCTTGAATGGTGCCAGGCGGCACCATTTCAGGTGCCAGGGTGACCACCACCGCACCCAGCCCCCCGCCGGCCACCAATTCGATAAAACCATCGTCCAACGGCCTGATCTGCTCCAACCCATGAGCGCCTTTTTTTTCCGGGTTCAGAAACGGCCCTTCAAGGTGCACGCCGAGCAATCCCGGCACATTGTAGCTTCGCGCTATGCGCACCGCCCCGACAGCGTCACTCATCATTGACCATTCATCACTGATCAGGGTCGGCAGCAGCCCCGTCGTGCCAAACCTCCGGTGCGCCTCGATTATGGCGTCAATGCCCACTGGACTCGGCTGATCGTTGAACATCACCCCGCCGCCGCCATTGACCTGGCAATCGATAAAGCCCGGCGCCAGCAAACCGCCTTCCAGGTCCACGATGGCGATATCATCCCCTGCCCGGCTGGCCAGACGCACCTCCCGGATCATGCCGTCGGCCAGCAGCACCTCCCGCTTCGGCAAAATTCCGTCACCGGTGAAGATGGCCCCGTTGACCAATAACTGTATTTCTTGCCCGCCGCTCATGATCCGTCCTTTTTCGCTATTATAGTTGTGATTGGATCGTTCGGGAAAGTGACCAATGGAATTACGCTCAGTATAAGATGGTAAACTAGACAGCCATCTGGGAGTTTCGATTAATGTTCGAGCATCCGGAATTTGACAATCATGAAACCGTGGTCTTCTCCCGCGACCGGGAGGCGGGCCTGACCGCCATCATTGCCGTGCATAACACGGACCTGGGGCCCGGCTTCGGCGGCTGCCGCATGTGGCCCTACGAGAACGAGGAAATGGCGCTCCGGGATGTGCTGCGCCTCTCCCGCGGCATGACCTACAAGGCCGCCATATGCGAGCTGCCTTATGGCGGCGGCAAGTCGGTGATTATTGGCGATGGGAAAGCGGACAAGACGCCTGCCATGCTGCGGGCCATGGGGCGTCTGGTGCAGGGGCTGGGCGGCCGTTACATCATTGCCGATGACGTGGGCACCAGCTTGGCTGATCTGGCCGTTATGCGGGAGGTAACAAAGCATACCGCCGCCGCCACGTCCGCCGCCAAGGAGCCCCTGGCGGTCACGGCCTATGGCGTATTGCAAGCCTTGCAAGCGGCCATCGGCGCGGTCTTGGATCGTGGCGAGCTGGCGGGATTGGCGGTGGCCGTGCAGGGCCTGGGCAATGTGGGGCTGCCCCTGTGCCGCTATCTGCATGAACAGGGCGCGCAATTGACAATTTGCGACGTGGACCCCGATCGCCTGGCCATGGCGCGGCGGGAGTTCTCGCCAAAAATCGTTCCGCCGGAGGAGATTTATGACCGGGAAGTGGATGTTTTCGCGCCCTGCGCCTTTGGGGCCATTTTGAATGACCGGACGATCCCCCCGTCTGCGGGCCAGGGTCATCTGCGGCGCCGCCAACAATCAACTTCTGACCAGTGAACATGACGGCGACTTGGCGGCGCGCGGTATCGTCTATGTGCCCGACTATCTGGCCAATGCCGGGGGTGTGACCGATTTTCACATGGAAACCATCGACGATAGCGCCGGGGCGGTGTTAGGCGCGGTGGACCGTATCGGCGAGATCACGGCGGATATCCTGGCCCGCGCGCACGAGGGGGAAAAGACCCCTCTGTCCATAGCCGACCGCCTGGTCCGCCGGCGTCTGAAAAATGCGCGCTCTAGAACCTAGTGTCCTGGTTCAGAAATACGCCGTGTTTAGGATCGCTGTTCCGGTCCTCCGGGTAGGAGGCGCCGCGCCGGCGATGCGGCACATCGTCAAGCGGCGGCGACGCCATCCGGAGGGCCAAAAAAGCGACCAAATTCGCGGCCATACAAGCCCCTCGGACGTCGTCGGGCGGTCCTGATGATGTCCCACATCACTGCGGACCACCCTCCTAGCCGAGGGGCTTGTATGGCCGTCCTAAATACGACGTATTTTTGAACCAAGACACTAGTGTTCGGTCACGTTTAAATGATTCCCTGATGGATTGAAGTATGCGATTCTTGAGGGATTAAAACAAACATTTTGATTTGGGTTTGTCCTGGTGACCGGGTCCGTTTGGAGCGGCTTGTTTCGGACCGGAATACGCCG
>JAYGEA010000119.1:0-4151 GCA_046582635.1 Alphaproteobacteria bacterium | reverse complement strand
CGTGGTAAATGGGACTGCCGGTGAGTTCGGCTGCCCGGGCGGCGTCATACATTTCCACCGGGGCGCCGCGGTCGGCCCATTGATCATGCTTGGCCTGGATGCCCCGCATGCGGGAGGGGCGATGCGCCGGCTGCAGCCAGCCATCCTGGGCGGCATCGCAATCAATGTCATGCTTGCGGATCAGATCGAACACCAGATCGGCGGACCCGGCCACCATCCGGTTCAGACGCTCGCCCCTTTCAGCGCCAAAGGTGGCGACGGCATCGTCGGGGCTGTGCCGGCTATAGACCGGGATGACCTGGCCGTTATTGCGGCCCGAGGCACCGAAACCAGGCTGCCCGGTTTCCAGCAAGATCACCCGCGCGCCGCCCATCGCCAGATGCAGGGCCGCCGAAAGACCCGTGTAGCCGCCACCGACCACCGCCACGTCGGCCACGTGATCGCCCTGCAAGGCCGGGCAGTCAGGGCCGGGCGCGGCCGTATGGGTCCACAGGTTGGAACGGGGATCGGCGGTATGCATGGATGGGTACTCCGAATTTACTGATCCAGGCCGGGGCTGGCCGCCTGGTTGGGGTCGACCCCATTGGCATGTTTGCTTTTTCGATTGCGCGAGAGGACCCGGAACGCTTCATACAACAGCGCGCCCAGGCCCAGGCCGCCGCAGACCCCTTGCAATAACAACACGGCCCTGAAATACCAAGGCAGCCCACCGGGCAACAGTAGCAGCAACGGTGCCACGAAGAAGCCATTGGTCATTATCCGGTCATTCAGGCTTTCCAGGGCGGAGAGGAACGTGCCCTTTTTGTAGCTGGCCGGTCCCGACTGTTGTTCCATCCACAGGCGGAAGAACTGCAGCCGGTTGGAAATCAGATCGTTGTAGGTAAAAACCAACGCCGCCGCGGCACCCGCCAAGAGAGGCCAAACCAGATCGGTTCCCCGCCACAGACCGATGCCGGCGGCCAGGGGCGCGGCGGTATAGAAAAAGCGGTCGGCCACGCCGTCGTAGAACTTGCCCCAATAGCTGGCCCCATCGCTTAACCGGGCCAGATTGCCGTCCAGGCAGTCGCCGATGAAACAACAGAAATACAGCCCCGTCACCACCCACAGCCACTCGGGCGGCGCGGCAATCAGCAAGACCGCCGCCAAAATGGACAGGCCGAGACGCAGCGTGGTCATCTGATTGGCGGTCCAGCCCCGGTTAAAGAAAAACGGCGTCAGGGCATTGCCGATGGGCCGGCCAATATGGCGGACAATGGCCATGTTGCGGACCTGGTTGTTGAACGAGGCCTCCACATCCGCGCGGCTGATCCGCCGCCGGGCCGGCTTTTGTCCGGCGCTGTTGCCGCCCTTCGTCACCTCAGGCGGAGGCGGCCAGGCGGCCGTTGATGACGTAGTCGAGGATTTGCACCACCTGTTCCGGCGTCTCGGCCGTGGCCATGGCCGCGCCATCGACCTCCTTCAAGGCATGGCGCAGGCTTGGGTCATGCAGGGTAATGATCGAAGTGCCCATGGCGGCGGCATAGCCCGCATCAAAGGCGGCATTCCACTGTTTGTACTTATCGCCGAACCGCACGACGACGATGTCGGCCCGGTCGATCAGGGTGCGGGTGCGAATGGCGTTGACCTTGGCGCCCTTGTGATCGTGCCAAAAGGCTTGGTCCTCGCCGCCCAGGATGGCGACGCCGCAATCGTCCGAGGAGGCATGGTCGGTAACCGGCGCGGCGAAATCGATGGCCAGACCGGCCGTCTCCGCGCCCTTGATGATCCGCTCCCGCCAATCGCTGTGAATTTTGCCTGACAGATACACATTCCAGGTTTGCTGGCTCATAGTTCGCTCCTTCAATTTATTGTTCAATTTATTGTTCAATTTATTGTTCCAGGGTGCCGGTCAGTTGCGCCCGCTGCGAAACTTCCAGCCAATTTCCGTCCGGGTCCCGGACAAAGGAATACCGGGTCGTCGTGCCAATGGTGCGCGGCACCATTCCCTCCCGGCCGCCGCGGGCCAGGATACCCGCATGTTCTGTATCGCATTTATGGATTTGTACCGTTGCGTAGCGGTAACCGGTGGCGTTTTTCTCATCCGGCGTCGGCGCCAGGGCCTTGTCTTCCACCAGGAACAGCACCGTATCGCCGGCCAGGACCCGACCGTCTTCGCCGGCCGTGAACTGCAATGCATCCACATAATAGGCCTTGGCAGCGGCCAGATTGCTGACCGCGATCTCGATACCGATCCCCACCACGCCGGCATGCCCGTTGGGCACCAGGTCAACCATGTTGCCATCGGGATCGGCGAGGCTTTGCACCTGGGCCAATCCGTCCCGGGCGATCAGCAGCCGGCGGTAGCCCGAGGGCGGTAATTGCGCCAGGGGATCGCGGGCATGGTTGATCTTCAGGATCGAGCCGTTCATGTGGTGGCGCAACTGATGCACGCCGCCGCCAAGCTTGCCCACATGATCGAATTCCAAACCCACGGTTTGCTGCCAAAACGCCAGTTGTTCCTCGCGCTGATTGGTATACAGGCCGATATCCAGATGCTGTTTCGCCAGATCCACTGACCGAACTCCCTAATCTTATTGCCAGCAGATATAGCAGAAAATGCCCAGGGGCCAAGGGTGGCTTTTCCCGTCCCCCGTTTGGTGTTATACGGCCCTCGCACCCAGCCAACCCGGACCCGAGCCATGAACGATATCGCCGCCCAAGTGGCGCAGCGCCGTACCTTTGCCATCATCGCCCATCCCGATGCGGGCAAGACCACCCTGACCGAAAAGCTGCTGCTGTTCGGCGGCGCCATTAATCTTGCCGGCGCGGTCAAGGCCAAGGGCGCCGCGCGGCGGGCCCATTCCGACTGGATGAAGGTAGAGCGGGAGCGGGGTATCTCGGTCGCCACCTCCGTCATGACCTTCGACTACGGCGATTGCACCTTCAATCTGTTGGACACACCGGGCCATCAGGACTTTTCCGAGGATACCTACCGCACCCTCACGGCGGTCGATAGCGCGGTCATGGTGCTGGATGCCGCCCGCGGCATTCAGGAACAGACCCGCAAGTTGTTTGAGGTCTGCCGCCTGCGCGACGTGCCCATTGTGACATTTATCAACAAAATGGACCGGGAGGGGCGTGATCCGTTCGATCTGCTGGACGAGATTGAACAGGCCCTGGCCCTGGACGTAACGCCCGCCAGTTGGCCCATCGGCATGGGCCGGCGCTTCAAGGGTTGTTACGATCTGTTCAACGACCGTCTGGTCCTCATGGACAAGGGCGACAAGAGCATCATCAGCACGGGCGAGGTCTGTTCCGGCTTGGATGATGGCAAGCTAGATGAGTTCCTCGGCGAGGATGCCGCGACCCTGCGCGAAGAGGTGGAGATGGCCCAGGGCCTTTGCCCCGAATTCGATGCCCAGGCCTATCGCGAGGGGCATATGACGCCGGTCTATTTCGGCTCCGCCATCAATAATTTCGGCGTGCGGGAGCTGCTCGCCGGTCTGGCCAAGCTGGCCCCGCCGCCAGGCCCCCGGCCCACCGCCACGCGGGCGGTTCTGCCGGACGAAAAAAAGGTTTCCGGCTTTGTTTTCAAGATCCAGGCCAACATGGACCCCAAGCACCGCGACCGCATGGCCTTCATGCGCATCTGTTCGGGCCATTTCCGCAAGGGCATGAAGCTGAAGCATATTCGCAGCGGCAAGCAGATCAACATGCACAATCCGGTGCTGTTCCTGGCCCAGGACCGGGGCACGGCGGAGGACGCCTACGCCGGCGACATCATCGGACTGCCCAATCACGGCAACCTGCACATCGGCGACGCCTTGAGCGAGGGGGAGGAGTTGACCTTCATCGGCATTCCCAGTTTCGCGCCTGAATTGCTGCAACGGGTCGCCCCGGACGATCCCATGAAGGCCAAACATCTGGGACGGGCCCTGCAGCAACTGGCCGAGGAGGGTGCGGCCAGCGTCTTCAAGCCGCGCCTGGGCGCCAATTGGTATGTGGGCGTCGTGGGCGCGCTACAATTCGACGTTCTGGCCGACCGCATCGCCTCGGAATATGAACTGCCGGTGCATTTCGAGGCGACCAGCCTTTATACCGCGCGCTGGGTACAGACCCCCGACGAGGCGCTGCTGAAACGTTTCGCCGACAAGGAACGCGCCGTCGTCGCC
>JAYGEA010000107.1:0-2161 GCA_046582635.1 Alphaproteobacteria bacterium | reverse complement strand
GCAAACCCATGGCGCAATTGCTGTTGGCGGAACATTGCACCGTGACCATCGCCCACTCCCGGACCAAAGATTTGCCCGGCCTGTGCCGCGAGGCGGATATCCTAATTGCCGCCGTGGGGCGGGCGGAAATGCTGGGCGGCGACTGCATCAAGCCCGGCGCCGTGGTCATCGATGTGGGCATGAACCGACTGGAACTGCCGGATGGCAAGACCAGGCTGTGCGGCGATGTGAATTTTGACGAGGCTAGCGAGGTCGCCGCCGCCATCACCCCGGTTCCGGGGGGCGTGGGGCCCATGACCATTGCCTGCCTCATGGTGAATACGGTAACGGCGGCCTGTTGGGCCGGTGGCATTGACGCTGCTTAGAGAGGAACTTGAATATGCGTTTACGGCAGTTTGTTTTCGTGGCCGAGGATTTGAAAGCTGCGGTGGTCGACATTGGCGCCACCCTGGGCCTGCCGGTCTGTTTCAATGACCCGGGCGTGGGCCGGTTCGGCCTGCACAATGCCCTGTTGCCCATCGGCGGCGATCTGATCGAGGTGGTGGCGCCGATCCGTGAGGGGACCACGGCGGGCCGCTATCTGCAACGCCGCGGCGGCGATGGCGGCTATATGATCATATTGCAATGCGATGACGCGGTGGCGCAGCGGGAGCGCATCGCCGAACTGGGGGTGCGGGACATCTGGCGCCATGACGACGATGATTGTCATGCCACCCATTTTCACCCCGCCGATGTGCCCGGCGCCATTTTATCCATCGACGACATGGGCCCCGACGGCGATCATCGGGAAAAAATGTCGCGCTGGAAATGGGCCGGACCCAATTGGCAGGCCTTTGTGCAGGACAACTTCACCAAGGCCCTGACAGCCGTGGAAATTCAGGCGGAAAACCCAGACGCCGTGGCCCAGCGTTGGTCGCAAGTTCTGGACATGCCCCTGGAACAGAACGACGAGAGCAACGAGAGCAGGGGCATGCCCGCCATCAAGCTGGACAATGCCCATATCCGCTTTGCCGCGGACACGGACGGCCGGGGCCTGGGTATCGGCGCCATTGATGTCGTGCCCGCCGACCGGGACAACATACTGGAGATGGCCGACAAGTTCGGTCTGCGCCACCAATCCGATCACGGCGGCGATCAATTGTTGATCTGCGGCGTGCGGGTCAACCTGGTCCGAGCAAAATGAAAAATGGCACGGAAAATATCAAGGTCGAGGCCAGGCTGGCGGAATTGTTTGCCCATCTGGGCCTAGAACGGGCCCATTTCGGGGTGCAGAACACCGCCGAGCTGGACCCCATTATCGCGGCGCGGCCGGAGCTGATCGCCTCCCTCGTCCTGGCCGGGCCAAACCGCTTGCAGGCTGAAGTCATCGCACCGGTATCCGACCGCTTGATGCTGTTTTATGGCGACGGGGGCGCGGGCGCCGAAGTCGTGGCGGCCGTCCTGGCGGAACAGCCCGCCGTAAAAAGCCCCATTCAAAGCCCCATTCGAAGCCATTGTCTGGCCAACTACACGGTCCTGACCTGGACCGATGTCCTGGGCGAGCGCGGTGACGAGATCGTGCCCCTTTTGGCGCGATTTCCTGGCTGCCGCGGATGCCCGACTTTCGGCAACCGTTTTGGACCCGAGCCATTCCGAGGGCGAAGTTGCCGGCATCACCTACCGCTCCCGGGGCCGTGGCCCGGCTCTGGTTCTGCTGCCCATGCTGTTGTCGCCCTCGCAATGGGACCCCATTGTCGAGGCTCTGGCGGAAGACTATTGCGTCATCTCCCTGGGCGGCCGATATCTGGGCGACGTCGCGTTCATTGACGGCCGGGGCCGGGACCCGGGCTATGTGCGCGCGGTGCGCAGCCATGTCGACGAGATAGAGATCAAACCCGGCGAGAGCATATTGACGTGGGCTGCGGCCCCGGCACCCTGGACCGCTGGCTGGCCCAGCGCACCAAGGGCGCCAATCCGATCCGCGCGGTGGACGTGAACGGCTATTTTCTGCGCGAGGCCGCCGCCCTGGCCAAGGTAGAGGGGCTGGACGACAGCATCACCTTTGGTCACGGTAATGCCGAGGATCTGCCCTTTGACGACAACAGCTTCGATGTGGTGATGAGCCATACGGTGATGGAGGAATGCAACGCTGAGAAAATGCTGGCGCAAATGATCCGCGTCG
>JAYGEA010000015.1:0-17332 GCA_046582635.1 Alphaproteobacteria bacterium | reverse complement strand
ACCCTACGCAACCCATGAGATAATTCCTGCCGAACTATGCGGAGAATTGGCGATGGCGACAAAAATTGGCATGGCGCCGGTCCACCCCGGTGGGTTTATCAAACGGTCCGTCCTGCCCGACGACTTATTTATCACTGTTGCTGCAAAAATTCTGGGTGTCGGTCGCCCCGCGCTATCCAACCTGCTGAATGAAAAGGCGTCGCTGTCACCGGAAATGGCGCTGCGTGTTGAAAAGGCCTTTTCCGTCAAAATGGACAAATTGCTCCGCATGCAGACACGTTTCGATGCCTACAAGATGCGCCAACGCGAAGACGAAATCCGGGTTCTGCCCTTTACGGTACAGCCATAGTCGTCGATGTAGTTCTTATTAGATAAACTGTCACCTAAACTGAAAATCTCGATAGCCGAAATAAGGGCCGGTCTACTTTCCTGAAATCTCAATTCAGAGCTTCCAATTCACCCAGGCCCCGTGCCTGCCCTTGCGCTGGCTGCGCAGGATCAAGTCTTCGATGTCGTAGCCGTTGGCTTCCAGCCATTGCAGGGACGGCCCCGACCAGGCGACGGCGGCTAGGTCGACCCGGCCAAGGCGGTCGAGCCGCACGCCCTCGGTCGAGAGGCGTCGCTTCTGCTCCGGACTGGGGCCGCCTTCGCGCCGGACGCTGATTTTGCCCTGGCTGTTTATCAATCGGTGCCAGGGCACATCGGAGCACATCGGCAGCATGGCCATGGCGCGTCCCACCCGCCGTGCCGAATTGGCCCCGGCGACCAGGGCGACCTGGCCATAGGTCGCCACCTGACCGGCCGGGATCTGCCGCGCCACCTGATGGATTCGTTCTTCAAGGCCCGTAAGACGTTCGTTGGAGCCGTCGGGATATACAACTTTAGCATTGGCCCAAAATTCTGGACCCAGTTCCGGGCCCTCCGGCACATCTATTCGGGTTTGATCCTCGAGTTGATCAATATCATCCATCGAAACGATCGTGATAGCATTCTTGGTCATGCTTTCCTGCCTTCCAGGCAGATATAATGCGGCGTTTCTGGCCACGCCTAGTATAGCCGACGACTTTGCCAGCGGCCAAGACGATCCACCTGTCTTCAACGCACGGCGGTGACGGCAGCGAAAAACAGTTCGTGTCATTGCCCCCCTGGCCAGCGGAGCCGGGATGCCTCAAAATGAGCTTCCAATATACCCGATGGGAAGAAACCTGACCATGGTGATGAAACAGCTAGCCGACGATCTCCGCGCCGAGGGGGATGAGTTGAATGCCCTGCTGGCGACCCTGTCGGAGGATGATTGGCGGCGCCCGACTCCGTTCAAGGATTGGACCGTCGAGGCGGTCATGCAGCATCTATTGGTGGGCGATTGGATGAACACCCTGGCCCTGACCGACCCGGATAAATTCTCCGCCACTCTGGAACGACGCAATGCCGCCCGCGCCGCCGGGGAAAAGGTCTCCGGCCTGGAATTCATGGATCAAGATCCAGGCTCGGGTGCTGGTTTGCGCGCGTCCTGGCACCAGGGGCAACGGGCGCTGTGTGAGCTGTTCGCCGCGCGGGAGCCCAAGGCGCGCATGCAATGGGTCGGCCCGGATATGAGCGTGCGCTCGGGCGCCACTGCGCGGCTGATGGAGACCTGGGCCCACGGTCAGGATATTTATGATCTGCGGCGCCAGTCCCGCGTGCCCACGGACCGCCTCCGCAACATCGCCACTTTGGGCGTCAACACCTATGGCTGGACCTTCCAAAACCGCGGCGAAGAGCCGCCGGGCCCCGCCCCCCACGTCCGCCTGACCGCACCCTCGGGCGCGGTGTGGGCGTGGAACGAACCCGATGAGGGCAATTTGGTGGAAGGCGCGGCCCTTGAATTCTGCCAGGTCGTCACCCAGAGCCGCAACATCGCCGACGTTGACTTGACCGTGGTGGGCGAGGTGGCGGAAAAATGGATGGCCATCGCTCAATGTTTTGCCGGCGTGCCGGAGATACCGCCGAAGCCGGGGCATCGGGCATGGCAATGAGATTTGTATGTAGGAAGGTAATATGACCGACGAAAACGACCCGAAAGGCTTCGCGCGGGGCCTGACAAACTACGGCGACAAGGATTTTTCGCTGTATCTGCGCCGCTCCTTCGCCAAATCCATGGGGTATTCGGATGAGATGCTGGAGCGGCCCATCGTGGGCATCGTCAATACGGCGTCGGGCTATAATAACTGCCATCGCGGGGTGCCGGAACTGGTGGAGGCCGTAAAACGGGGCGTGCTGGCCTCGGGCGGACTGCCCATCGATTTTCCGACCATATCGTTGGGCGAAGTGTTTTTGAACCCGACCTCGTTGATGTTCCGCAACCTCATGGCCATGGATACGGAGGAAATGATCCGGGCCCAGCCCATGGATGCGGTGGTGCTCGTGGGGGGCTGCGACAAGACCGTGCCGGCGCAATTGATGGGCGCGGTCTCGGCCGGTCTGCCCGCCATCCAGCTCATCGTCGGGCCCATGATGACCGGGCGCCACGAGGGGGAGCGGTTGGGGGCCTGTACGGATTGCCGGCGTTTTTGGGCGGAATTCAGGGCCGGGCGGGTGACTGAGCATAAAATCAGCCAGATCGAGGGCAATCTGGCCACCACCCTTGGCACCTGCGCCGTCATGGGCACGGCCTCGACCATGGCCTGTATCGCCGAGACACTGGGCATGACCCTGCCCGGCACCGCCGCCATTCCCGCCGTGCACTCGGACCGCCTGCGGGCGGCGGAGGCAACCGGCAAACAGGCGCTGGAAACCGCCCGGTTGGGCCTGACGCCCGCGAAACTGATCACCGAACAATCCGTGGAGAATGCCCTGCGTGTGTTGCTGGCCCTGGGCGGTTCCACCAACGGAATATTACATCTGACGGCCATCGCCGGGCGCATGGGCATCGCCATACCGCTCGAGCGCCTGAACGAATTGAGCGACACGACGCCGGTCCTGGTCAATCTAAAACCCACGGGCGTTGGCTATATGGAGGATTTTCACTGGGCGGGGGGCATGGGCACGCTGTTGCGGGAATTGGAACCACTGCTGCATCTCGATTGCCTCTCGGTCACCGGCGAAACCCTTGGCGAACGGCTGAAAACGGCGCCGGGATATATTGACCGCGCCATTATCCGCAGCCGCGCCGAGCCGTTCGAGGCGGTGGGCGGCCTGGTTGCTCTGTTTGGCAATCTGGCCCCCGGCGGCGCCATTCTGAAACGTTCCGCGGCCGATCCAACCTTGTTCGAACATAGCGGCCGCGCCGTGGTCTTCACATCGTTGGAAGATCTGGCCGAGCGGATCGACAGCGACGATCTTGATGTCAATGCGGACGATATCCTGGTGCTGCAGAACGCCGGCCCGAAAAGCCCCGCCGGCATGCCCGAGGCCGGCTATATTCCCATTCCAAAAAAGCTCGCCCAGGCCGGCGTCAAGGACATGGTGCGCATATCCGATTGCCGCATGTCCGGCACTGCTTTTGGCACCATTGTCCTGCACGTGACGCCGGAAGCCGCCATGGGCGGGGCCATCGGCTTGGTCCGAAACGGCGATGAAATCAGTTTAAGTATTTCTGATAAATCATTGATATTAAACGTTGACGACGCTGAATTAGAAATACGCCGGCAATCCGCCACATCCCATCGCGCCCAACCCACGCGGGGCTATGCGAAACTGTATGCCGAGCATGTCACCCAGGCCGATCAGGGCGCCGATTTCGACTTCCTGATGGCTTCGTCATAGGCACTGCAACCGCCGGGCAGGCGCCGGGGCCATGGCGAGGGACATTTTCGGCGCTTTGTGCGCTGCTGGTGGGTATCGGCCTGGCGCGGTTCGCCTATACGCCGCTGTTGCCCGCGCTGGTCAGTGGTGAGTGGTTCACGGCCAGCCAGTCCGCTTATCTGGGCGCGGCCAATCTGGCGGGATATCTGGCTGGTGCCGTGCTGGCGCGCACCCTGGCGGCCCGCACTTCCACCCGTTTCGCCCTGCGCGGCTGCATGTTGCTGGCCAGTCTTGCCTTCCTGGCCTGCGCCCAGCCCTGGTCGTTTGCCTGGTTTGCCTTCTGGCGCTTCCTGGCCGGCGCCATGGGCGGTGTTCTCATGGTGCTGGCGGCACCGGCGGTGTTGCCCAACGTTCCCGCCAACCGGCTGGGATTGGCCGGCGGGCTGATTTTTACCGGCGTCGGCCTGGGCATTGCCCTGTCGGGCACCGTCGTCCCCCTGACCTTGTCCTGGGGGCTGGCGGAGACCTGGGTGACCTTGGGCTTGCTGTCGGCCATTCTGACCTTAGTTGCCTGGAACGGCTGGCCAAAGGATGCGGCCGTCGCCCCGGCGTCTGCCCGGCCGGCATCTCGCCCGGCATCCCGCCCACCGTCCCGCCCCGCCTTGAAATCCCTGTATCTGGAATATGGCCTGAATGCCTTCGGGCTGGTGCCGCACATGGTGTTCTGGGTGATCTTCATCGCCCGGGGACTGGACCTGGGCCTTGCGGTGGGGGCGCTGCATTGGGTGCTGTTCGGCGTGGGTGCCTTGTTGGGGCCCATTACGGCGGGATACTTTGCCGACCGATTTGGTTTCCTGGCGGTTCTGCGCTGGGGCTACCTGATCCAGGCGGTTTTTATCGGCGTCATGGCATATTCCAACCATGTGGCGGTTCTGGTGCTGTCCAGTCTGATCCTAGGTGCCTTCGTACCCGCATGCACAACATTGGTCCTGGGACGGCTGCGGGAATTGATCCCCAACGACCCGGACAGGCAGACGGGCGGTTGGCGCTGGGCCACCATTGCTTTTGCTCTTGGCCAGGCGGGCGGTGCCTATGGCCTGTCCTACCTGTTCGATCGACAGGCGGACTACGCCTTGCTGTTCGCCGTGGGCGGCGGCGCGCTGATCCTGGCCCTGGCCCTGAACGTCCTGGTGGGGCGACGGGTTTAGAGCGTCAGGACGGCGCGGCCCAGACCGTCGATTTCGGCAATGACCTCGTCCCCCGCCTCGATCCAGACTGTCTGGACCAGGCTGCCCAGGGTGACGAATTCGCCTTCTTGCAAGGGCATGCCGCGAGCGGCCCGCATATCGGCCAGCCAGACCAGGGCATTGAGAGGATGGCCCAGAATATCGCCGCCCCGTCCCGCGCCCACTTCTCTGCCATTGATCACCATGCGCCCCGCCATTGCCCCCAGATCCAGGCCGCGCCAGTCGCCAAGTTCCGGCCCCAGCACACAGCCGGCGCCGAAGAATTCGTCGGCCAGCAGGCTGGTCAAGGGCTGGGCGGTAAAATCATCCCAGCGGTCATCCACCAATTCAATGCTGGCCATGACGGCGCCCACCGCCCGGCCGATGCTGGCGTGATCATAGCCCCCTTCCCGGCCCGGCAGGTCCGCCGACAGGCGTACGGCGATCTCGCATTCGACGCCGGGCCGGCACATCCCGGCGCGGTCGTAGTGACCCACCCCAAAGCTGACCCGTTCGCCAAATACGCCGCCGGCGCAGGGCGCATCGATCTTCAGATATTCCTGCATCACGGTTGTGGTGCAGCCAATTTTGTGACCGGCAATCGGGCCCCAGCCGGCCGCGCCCAGCATTCCATGCACCGCCTCTTGAATGGCATAGGCATCGTCCAGCGCGTCCGGGCGGCAATGGGCCGGCAGCTCCGACAAGGCCGTGGCCGTCAAGCGCGCATCCGCCAGCAACCTGGCCGCCCCTTGCACCGCATCAGTGGATAAGGTCATGACGGCATCTACTCAGGTGTTTCCGGCACGATGGAGCGGGCGATGGTGTCGTCCAGGGCCTCGAATTCATGATAGCGGATGGTCTCGTACAACTCGGCGCGGGATTGCATCTGGTTCATCTTGCCCGCCGCGCTGCCACGAACAGCCAGTTCCTCATACAGGCCCGTCACGGCGGCCGCCGCGACCCGCAGCGAGGAGGCCGGCCAGATCACGATCTTGCAGCCTAGGGCCTCCAACTCCGCCGCGGTGCGTTGGGGCGTGCGGCCAAACTCGGTCATGTTGGCCAGTACCGGCGCCTTCACCTCCGTACAGAAACGGCGGAAGTCGTCGTCCGAGATCAGGGCGTCGGGGAAGATGATATCGGCGCCCGCTTCCAGATATAGATTGGCCCGGCGGATCGCCTCGTCCAAACTCTCGGCGGCGGCATCCGTGCGCGCCACCACCAACAGATGCCGGCGGGCGGCAACAGCGGCGGCGATTTTGCGGGCGGCGTCTTCCGCCGTGGCCAGTTGCTTGTCGTTCAGATGGCCGCACTTTTTGGGCAGCACCTGGTCTTCGATCTGCACGGCGGCGGCACCCGCGTCCTCCAACTCGCGCACCAGGCGCATGGCGTTCAGGGCCTCGCCATAGCCCGTGTCGCCGTCGACGATCAGGGGCAGCCCCGTGGCGCGCGACAGGATGCGCGTGGCCCCGCATAATTCCTCCATGGTCATGACACCCAGATCGGGTAGGCCCATGCTGGCCGACAGCGCCGCGCCGGAGACATACAGGCATTCAAAGCCGGCCTTGCGCGCCAACAGCCCCGACAGGCCGTCATGGGCACCGGGCACGCCGAGGATGCCAGGGCGCTCCAACAACGTGGCGAGCCGTTGGCCGGCCGGAGCCTGATCGGCGCCAGCGGCAAACCAGATTGATTGATCACTTTTCGACATTATTTCATTCCCTTGGGACGACGGTAAATATGATCGACAGAGGCCTGCCGGTTTCCTGATTGAGGGGTTCAGACACGGCCGCCACCGCCAATCCCGCCATTTCAAACTGCGCAAAACATGAACCCATGGTTCTATAAAACCACGGCATGGCCTTCCACTCACCACTTTCAAATGTGGCAAATGCGGCGAAGGTCTCTTCCCGCCAACCGTCCGCGTAGGCGCCTTCGCCCAAGGCTGTCCAGGGATGCACTGTCTGGATTACCATGGCACCACCGGGGGCAAGGGCTATTCGGGTGGCGCGAAGGAGGCTCGATATATCCTCCGCCAACAGGGAAAAATTGAAAACAGCCACATCGTACGGTCCGGCCAGCACACCAGGCTGGCCAACGATTGCATCATAGGACAATATTAAATAGCGGCCTGTCTCGTGTTCGGTTCGGGCGGTGTTGATCAAGTCCGTGCCGCCATCAATGCCCGTGATCTCGCAATCAAGTTCGTCGGCCAGGCGGCGCACCAGCCAACCCTCGCCGCAACCAATATCGACGAGTCGTTTAGGCTGCAATGATTTGATGGCATCAACAATGGCCTGATCCGTACCGGCCGCGCGGCTGGGAATGGTTGCGCCGCGCACCGCGCTTGTCCACAACCCGGCATTGGCATCCCAACTCGATAAAATATCTTGGTCGATGCCTGCCATCACGCGTTAGGCCAATGTCGCCGCCAGGCCGGGCGTCAGATCCGTACCCGCACTGAAACCGAAGGGCGCTTCCAGGCGTTCCGGGTTACCCAGAGATTTGTAGATATCGCCCGCGCGGGCCGGGCCGTGGTCAATTTCCGGTGTCATGTCCAAGACCTGGGCAATGGTCTCGGCCAATTGCAGAATGGTGGTCGCCTGGCCCCGGCAGATGTTGAAGACATCAGCTCCCTCGCTCCCAATCTCGCCCCCGGCATGCAGACGCGCCATGGCGGCCTGCAAATAACGCACCACGTCGGCGACAAAGACAAAATCACGATACTGCCTGCCGTCACCCTGAATGGTGATGCCCTGGCCTTTCGCCAGACGCTCGGCGAAGATGGCGATGACACCGGAATAGGGCGAGTTCGGGTCCTGACGGGGGGCCCGTAGATGTTGAAAAAGCGAAAACCGGTGGTGGGCACGCCATGGACCCGGCCGGCGACGCGGGCGTGCAGCTCGCAACCGAGTTTGTCGGCGCCATAGGCACTCAGCGGCTGGGTCGCGGCGACTTCGGCCAGGGGGATATTTGTATTATCGCCATAGACGGCGGCGGAGGAGGCATAAACCACGGGCAATTTGCCGTGTTCCCGCGCCGCGTCATAGATCGCAATTGCGCCGGTCAGACTGGCGCTGTGGGTGGCCAGCCATTCCTCGTTGCCGCGCTGGACGGAGGCGATCGCGGCCAGATGAAAACAGCCCGCCGTCCCCGCCATGGCCTGGCCCACCAGGGCCCGGTCGGCGACATCGCCGACGATCAGTTCGGCCCTATCGGGTACATTTTTCCGGCTGCCCGTGGACAAATCGTCGACCACCCGCACGAAATGGCCCACCGCCAACAGAGCATCGACCAGGTGGGAGCCAATAAAGCCCACCCTGCCCGTAACAAGATAGTGCGCCATTCACGCCACCTTTTTCCCATAAAGGAAAGCCAGCAGGCATTCGACCACCGCCTCCGGCTGTTCTTGTTGCACCCAATGACCCGCCCCGTCCAGCAAATGCAGGGTGCGGAAATCGGAACAGGCGCTGGTCTGCATCGCCTCAAGGGTACCCGGTGATTGGCGGATGCCCCAATCCGACGTACCGGCAATGAAGGTGGCCGGCACATCGATCGTCCGCCCGGAAAACAGTGCGATATCGGCGTTCAGGGTCGGGTGCATCCGGCTGCGGTACCAGTTCAGGCCACCCTGGAAGCCATTGCGCCCGTATTCGCCGGCGTAAACCGCCAGTTCGTCCTCCCGAAGCCAGGCATTGGTGGCGATTTGGGCCGCCGTGGGCATTTCGTGGGCCACGGTTTCGGCCATGGTCTCACAAAGGTCCATGATGTAGTAGGTGGGCATTTTTGCCAATTCTTCCGCTGTCCAGGCGGCCAGGGGGAAAGGTTCGTTGCCGGCCCAATCGGCACTTTTATGATGGTAGTAGGCGCGCAGAAAATCATGCACGCCTTGGGGGGCGCCCTGCATGTCGCCGTTGGCCTCGCGGCTGCAATAATAATGGTGATAATGCTTGCGGGGCCGTTCCAGCGCCGCCAATGCGCCGTGAATTCTATTGCGCATGTCGATGCCTTCGCCGGCGGTCAGCGGCGGCGGCCCGCCATAAGGCGCGCTCATCATGGCAAGGGAGCGGAAGACGTCCGGGCGGATCAGGGCGCAGTTAGCGGCCACCGCCGAGCCGAAGTCGTGGCCGAACACGCCCGCGACCTGGTCATATCCCAGCGCCTCGATCAGGCTGTAGGCATCGCACACCAGATTGAGAAACCGAAAGGGCGTCAAATCGCCGTCATAATCGCCGTTCCAGTCCCCGCCGGCGAACATGGTGCGGCCATAGCCGCGCTGATCGGGGGCGACCACGTGATAACCGGCCGCCGCCAGGGGCACCATGACCTTGCGCCAGCTGTAGGCCAGCTCCGGGAAACCATGCAGCAGCAACAGGCACGGCCTGCCGCTCGCTTCGAAGCCAGCCTCGAGTATATGCATGTTCAGGCCGTTGATACTGTCCACCATGCGGGAACGGATCCCGTTGGGCAGTGTGTCCGCGCCGTAGCGTGAGGCGTCTTGCATGATCAATTCCCGTGCAGAAGATGTGGTTTGGCGCGGATAATAGCCATATTTCGTTTCCCGTCAGCCCAAATTCGCGCCCCACTTGAGTTATCCGCCCAGGCACCCTAGATTGTCGCCAAATCTTATCCCCTTTCCCCCCAGACATATGGCTTGATGAACGATGAAATTTGAAGGCACGGACAGTTATGTAGCAACGGAAGATTTGATGATTGCCGTCAACGCTTCCATTACCCTGCAACGCCCCCTGTTGATCAAGGGCGAGCCGGGCACGGGCAAGACAGTATTGGCCCATGAAGTGGCCAAGGCGTTGGATCGGCCGTTGATCGAATGGCACATCAAATCCACCACCAAGGCGGCCCAGGGCCTTTATGAATACGATGCGGTTTCCCGTTTGCGGGACAGCCAGCTGGGCGAGGAAAAAGTCCACGACATCTCCAACTACATCGTCAAGGGTAAGCTGTGGGACGCCTTCACACACGACATCTCGCCCGTGCTGTTGATCGACGAGGTGGACAAGGCGGATATCGAATTCCCCAACGATTTGCTGTTGGAATTGGACAAGATGGAGTTCTTTGTCTACGAGACCCAGGAAATGATCGTGGCCAAAAACCGGCCGATCATGATGATCACCTCGAATAACGAAAAAGAACTGCCAGACGCCTTTCTGCGCCGTTGTTTCTTCCATTACATCCGCTTTCCGGAGCGGGAGACCATGCAGGAAATCATCGATGTGCATTACCCCGACATCCAGAAGACCTTGGTGCGGGAAGCCCTGAACATCTTCTACGAAGTGCGCGAAGTGCCCGGCCTGAAGAAGAAGCCGTCCACTTCCGAACTGCTGGATTGGTTGAAGCTGTTGATGGTGGACGACATTTCGCCCGAGGTGCTGCGCAACAAGGATCCGAAAAAGCTGATCCCGCCCCTGCACGGCGCCCTGTTGAAGAACGAGCAGGATGTCCACCTGTTCGAACGTCTCGCCTTCCTGGCCCGCCGGGAGCAAGGCAACTGAGGGTAATCCCATGTTCTTCGATCTTTTCTACGAGTTGAAATCCGCCAAGGTTCCCGTCTCCCTGAAGGAATATCTGACCCTTCTGGAGGCCATGGACGCGAACCTGGCCGAATATGACGTCAATAATTTCTACTACCTCTCCCGCGCCTGCCTGGTGAAGGACGAGCGGAACCTGGACAAGTTCGACCGGGTCTTCGGCACCGTCTTCAAGGGGTTGGAGCCGCCGGAGGAAGGCGTGACGGCGGAAATTCCGGAGGAATGGCTGCGTAAGCTGACCGAGTTGCACCTCACGGACGAGGAAAAGGCCGAGATCGAGGCCCTGGGCGGCTGGGAAAAGATCATGGAGGAGCTGAAAAAGCGCCTCGAGGAACAGGAAAAACGCCACCAGGGCGGTAACAAATGGATCGGCACCGGGGGCACCTCGCCCTTTGGCGCCAACGGCTACAACCCCGAAGGCATCCGCATCGGGCAGGAAAAATCCCGCAATCGACGCGCCGTCAAGGTCTGGGACAAGCGGGAATTCCGCAACTTTGATGACAACGTGGTGCTCGGCACCCGCAACATCAAAATCGCCCTGCGCCGCCTGCGCGAGTTCGCCCGCCAGGGCGTGCCGGAAGAACTGGACATGGACGACACCATTCGCTCCACCGCCAAGAACGGCGGCTGGATCGATATCAAGATGCGGCCGGAGCGGCGCAACACGGTCAAGGTCTTGCTGCTGTTGGACGTGGGCGGCTCCATGGACGACCATATCCGCACCATGGAGGAATTGTTCTCGGCCACGCGGACCGAGTTCAAGTATCTGGAATCCTATTATTTCCACAATTGCATGTACGAAAAGGTCTGGCGCGACAACCGCCGCCGCCATACCGAGCACATCCCCACCTGGCAGTTGATCAACACCTATGGCCCGGACTGGAAGCTGATCATTGTCGGTGACGCCACCATGTCACCCTACGAGATCGTCTATCCGGGCGGCAGCGTCGAGCATTGGAATGAAGAATCCGGCCAGGTCTGGATGGAGCGGCTGCTGGATCATTTCAAGCACGCCAGCTGGATCAATCCGGTGCCCGAACGGCATTGGGAATACACCCCGTCGCTGCAAATGCTGCAACAGATCATGAGCCACCGCATGTACGGCCTGACCCTGGGCGGCCTGGACCAAAGCATGCGCAGCCTCAGCCGGTAGGGCGTGTCGCTTCTAATCTAAACCATTTGACTGTTCCGTCATTGCCGGGCTTGGACCCGGCAATCCAGGGCCGTGGGGAAAGACGCTCGTCATAAAGCCGCCGTCGGACTAAATTGATTTCCAGGCACATCAGGCATGGGGGCGCGCATTCGCATGGAAGAAAGCTACAACAAGGGGTTTCCCGTTTCCTGGGACCAGATGCATCGGGACAGCAAGGCCTTGGCCTGGCGATTGGCCGAGAAAGGGCCATGGAGCCGTATCATTTCAATCACCCGGGGCGGCATGGTACCCGCCTGCATCGTGGCACGTGAGTTGGACGTGCGTCTGGTCGATACCATTTGCATCAAAACATATGACCATCAGGACCGGGCCGAACCGGAAGTTTTGAAAGGCGTCAGCGAGGACGGCGAAGACGTTCTGATCATTGACGATCTGGTGGATACCGGCGCCACGGCGCGGGTGGTTCGCGCCATGCTGCCCAAGGCCCATTACGCCGCCGTCTATGCCAAGCCCGAGGGCCGGCCCCTGGTCGATACCTTCGTGACGGAGGTCAGCCAGGACACCTGGATTTTCCTGCCCTGGGATACGGAACTACAATTCGTCCAGCCCATCGCCAACGCCGGAAAGCCCGGTTAAAGCTTTTTAAGCTTGGTCCGAGCCACCCGCTCTCCCACCCAGCCACCCACGGGATCATACTCAATGGGTGGCCGGGTGGGAGAGCGGGTGGCTTGGTGATTTCAATCAAGCTTGGTCTTTTTGACCCGTTTTTTCAGCGGGGCTTCCCTGTTTTACAAAGGCGCGCTATTTTGCCTTCAATAATAAATTGGAGGAAATGAGATGGGTGTGCTCGACGGCAAGGTTATTCTGGTCACCGGCGGCGGCCGCGGCATTGGGCGGGAGCATGCCCTGCTGGCGGCCCGCGAAGGCGCCAAAGTGGTGGTCAACGATCTGGGCGGTTCCATCTCCGGCGATGACGAGGGCGCGGTGGGCCCCTCCCAAGAGGTCGCCAACGAGATCAAGGCAGCGGGCGGCGAGGCCGTGGCCAACACCGACAGCGTGGCCGAGATGTCCGGCGCCAAGCACATGTTCCAACAGGCCATGGACAGCTTTGGCGGTCTGCACGGCGTGATCGCCCCGGCCGGCATTCTGCGCGATACCATGTTCCATAAGATGTCGGAGGAAGATTGGGACGCGGTCATCAACGTGCACCTCAAGGGCTCATTCAACGTTACCCGCGCCACCATCAACCATTTCCGCGATCAGGAAGACGGCGCCTATGTGCTGTTCACCTCCACCTCCGGGCTGATCGGCAATATTGGCCAGACCAATTATGCCGCCGCCAAGATGGGTATCGTCGGTTTGTCCCGGGTGATTGCCATGGAGAACGAGCGCAAGAACGTGCGTTCCAACATCCTCTCGCCCTCGGCCTGGACGCGGATGATCGGCACCATCCCCATCAAGGACGAAGCCACGGCCAAACGCATGGAACTGACCAAGGCGCGCATGCGCCCGGACCAGATCGCGCCTCTGGGCGTGGCCTTGGTGGCCGACGATGCCAAGGATTTGAGCGGACAGATATTCTCCATCCGCGGCAACGAAGTCTACATCTGGAACCAGCCGCGCCCCACCCGTGGCATCGCCAATACGGAAGGCTGGACACCCTCGACCATGCTGTCGAACGCCTTTCCGGCTTTCCGCGGCAATACCACCGATCTGGGCAATGCCCGCACGGTTTTCACCTCCGACCCCCTGTAATTCTTAAAGCTGTAATTCGTACCCCCTGTTGTTTGCATAGGAGTTCCCCGCCATGGCCATGAACTACGATCACCTGATGTCCCTGAAACAAGAGGGACAGGAGTTTTCCTATGGCGACAGGGAAACCATGTTGTATGCCCTCGGCGTCGGTTTCGGCCGCGACGCCATGGACCGGAAAGAACTGGACTATGTCTTTGAAGGCAATCCGCTGAAGACCGTGCCGTCCCTGGCGGTGGTCCTGATCCGGGGCAGCCTGCTGGCGGATTGCGGTTGGGACTACACCAAGGTTTTGCATGGCGAACAGCGCCTGGAATTATACCGCCCCCTGCCGCCCACGGGCGAATTGATCGCCGATGCGCGGGTGGTGGAGGCCTATGACAAGGGCGAGGGCAAGGGCGCCGTGGTGCATACGGAAATTTCCGTGCGTTTGAAATCCGATGGCGAGCCGTTGTTCAAAGTTGGCAGCGCGACGTTTGCCCGGGGCGACGGCGGCTTTGGCGGCTCAACCGCCCCCGCGCCCGCGCCGCACCCCACGCCGGACCGCGCCCCCGACGTTACCTGCGAATTGGAAACCCGCGTCGACCAGGCCCTATTGTATCGCCTCAGCGGTGATCGCAATCCCCTGCATGCGGATCCGGTCCTGGCGCAAAAGGTTGGCTTTCCCGTCCCCATTTTGCATGGCCTGTGCACCTACGGCACCGCCTGCCGCGCCGTACTGACGACGATTTGTGATTACGACCACACCATGATCCGAGGCTTCGATGTGCGTTTTTCAGCGCCCGTCTACCCCGGCGAAACCATCATCACCGATATGTGGCGGGACGGTAACATCGTCTCGTTCCAATGCTGCTTGAAGGAACGCGACCTGGTCGTGGTCAAGAACGGCAAATGCTCACTCGGTTCCTAATTGGGCAGACTAAAGGAAAATTGAAATGGCTGACTACGACGATATTGAAGTAACTCTTACCGGAAATGTGGCGTTGATCGAGATTCAACGCCCGCCCCATAACTTTTTCGACCGCGCCCTGATCCTCCAACTGGCGGATGCCTGTGGAACCTTGGGCGAGAATGCGGATTGCCGCGCCATTGTTTTGGCCGCGCAAGGCAAATCGTTCTGTGCCGGCGCCAATTTCAGCGACGGCTCGGGTCAGAACATCCTCGAAAAAGAAAAACCCACGCCCGAAACGCATCTGTACGTGGAAGCCGTACGCCTGTTCTCCACGAAAAAGCCCATTGTCGGCGCCATTCAGGGCGCGGCCATCGGCGGCGGCCTGGGCCTGGCCCTGGTGCCTGATTTCCGCGTCACCTGTCCCGAGGGCCGGTTCAGCGCCAACTTTACCCGCCTGGGCTTTCATCCCGGCTTTGGCCTGACCCATACCCTGCCCGCCCTGGTCGGACAGCAGAACGCCACCATGATGATGTACACGGGCCGGCGCATTAAGGGCGAGGAAGCGGTGAAGATGGGCTTAGCCGATGTTCTGGTGCCCTTGGATCAAGTTCGCAGCGCGGCCATGGAGCTGGCCGCCGAGATCGCTGAATGTTCGCCCCTGGGCGTGATCGAAACCCGGGCCACCATGCGCGCGGGTCTGGCCGAACGGGTCAAGGCGGCCACGGATCATGAATTAACGATCCAAAACGTCTTGCGCGAAACCGATGACTTCAAGGAAGGCATCGCCGCCTCGGCCGAGCGGCGCGTGCCCAACTTCCAGGGCAGATAAGGGGCGGCTGATAAGCATGGATGAAGCTGAAAGCCTGGTCCGGGACGCGGCCACGCGCATCTTCCAGGACCTGGGCGACCCGCAAACCCTGAACAACGCCGCCGATGACGCCTGGCGCGCACCGTTGTGGTTCGCGCTGGAGGAAGCCGGGCTGACCACGGCGTGGGTGTCGGACGAATTGGGCGGCGCGGGCGCGGGCATCGGCTCCGGCTTCGCGGTGTTGCGGGTGGCAGGCGAATTTGCCGCACCGCTGCCTTTGGCTGAAACCCTGTTGGCCGGCTGGCTGTTGGAACAGGGCGGCATCGTCATGTCCGGCGGCGCGATGACAGTGGCACCGACCAGGCGGGCCGATAAGATCAGCCTGGTGGATGGCAAGATGTCGGGCACGGCGCGGGCGGTTTCCTTCGCCACGGAAGTCGATCACATCGCCGTTCTGGCGGGTGATCACGTAGCCCTGGTCAGCACCGCCGATTGCCTGTGCCGGGACGGCGTGAATTTGGCCGGCGAGCCCTTGAACAGCGTCGATCTGAATGGCGTTACACCGCTGCACGTCGCGGCCCTGCCCAATGGCATCGATGCCAGGGCCTTAAACATGATGGGCGCGGCGACCAGGGCCATGCAGATGGCCGGGGCCTTGCAGACGGTGTTGGAGATCGCCGTGCAATATGCCGAGGAGCGGGTGGCCTTCGGGCGGCCTATCGGCAAGTTCCAGGCCGTGCAGCAAAACCTGGCCCGTTTGGGCGAGGAGGCGGCGGCCGCCATCGCCATCGCCAATTCCACCGCCCATAGCATCGATACCCTGGAAAGCTGGACCGATGACGGGATCTATCTTGATGTGGCCTCGGCCAAGATCCGGGTGGGCGAGGCCGCGGGGCAAGGTGCCGCCATCGGGCATCAGACATTCGGCGCCATTGGCTTCACCAAGGAGCATATTCTGCACCGTTTCGTCCAACGCCTGTGGTCATGGCGGGATGATTTTGACAACGAGGCGGTTTGGGCCGCTGAACTGGGCCGCCGGGTCGCCGCCAAGGGCGGCGAGGGTTTGTGGCACGGACTAACCGCTGCCTGAGGACGTAAAATATGTCAGTTGCCATTCAATTCGATCCCATACGCCTGCCCGCGGAGGCCGAGGCCCTGCGCGCCGAAGTGCGGCAATTCCTCAAGGAAGAGATTACCGCCGGCACCTTCGACCCCAATGGCGGCAGCCGGGATAACCCGGAATTCAGCCGCAAGGTTGGCGAGCGGGGCTGGATCGGCATCACCTGGCCGAAGGAATACGGCGGCCAGGGCCGCAGCTTCCTGGAACGCTATGTCATCAACGAGGAATTCCTGGTCGCGCGCGCCCCGACCCGGAAACATTTCACCGCTGACCGGCAAAGCGGCCCGGTGCTGATCAAATACGCCTCGGAAGCGATCAAACAGGATATCCTGCCGCGCATCATCCGGGGCGAAGTCTCCTTTTGCATCGGCATGAGCGAACCGGATTCCGGTTCCGACCTGTTCGCCGCCAAGACCAAGGCGGAGCGCACGGACGACGGCTGGTTGATCAATGGGCGCAAGCTGTGGACCTCTCGGGCGCACGAAGCCGATTACATGATCGGGCTGTTCAGAACCTCCGCCCCGACCCAGGACAACCGCCGCCACGGCCTGTCGCAATTCCTGGTCGACATGAAAACCCCCGGCATCACCTGCCGGCCTGTACTGCATCCGAACGGCAACTACGAATTCAACGAGGTTACCTTCGATGATGCCCTGTTGCCTTTGGATAATCTGCTGGGCGAGGCGGACATGGCCTGGAAACAGGCCACCTCCGAGCTGGCCTACGAACGCAGCGGCTCGGAGAGGTTTTTGGAAACCATCCAGGTCTTGATGGAACTGGTCGATGTGATCGGCGAAAACCCCGATGTACGCGAGGCCGAGGGTCTGGGCCGCCTGGTGGCGCAGTTGCATACCCTGCGGCGCATGTCCATTTCCGTCGCGGGCATGCTGCATGCGGGCAAGGAGCCGGTCTTGGAAGCCTCCGTCGTGAAAGATCTAGGCACGGTCTGGGAACAGGCGTTGCCCTCCGTGGCCCGTGATCTGGCCGCCTTTGTGGACAGCGACCCCGGCAACCGCATGCGGTTCGAGGAAGTGCTGGCCCGCAACATCACCATCGCACCGAAGCTGACCATTCAGGGCGGTACCACCGAAATCTTGCGCGGCATCGTCGCC
>JAYGEA010000010.1:0-24009 GCA_046582635.1 Alphaproteobacteria bacterium | reverse complement strand
TGACCGGACCAGGGGCGGGTGTTGGTGCCCGTATGTGCAGCCGCATGCCCATCTGAATTAACGATTCCCACCTGGCGGTAGTCGAAATTGGGGTCGTCGTCGGCCAGGGCGGCCATGGTTTTGGCCGGCGTGAAGCCAATGTCAAGCAGGCGCAGGGCGAGCGCGCCCAGCTTCAGGTTGACGAAAGCCTGGGTTGATACCACGCCCAGGCTGCCCCGTATGCTGGGACAATATCCGCCCACGGCCAGGGAATAGGTGGCAATGGCGATGCCAAGCTGGCCGGTCGTCGGGCATCGGGCAATAATTGTATAGGTCATGGAACCCTCCACATCAGGTCTGGGTATGCTACAATATTTCCAGACCATAGGCGAAGGGGGCGGTGATGATATACGTCTGCGATGGTCCCGTGGGGACGACCTGGTTTCGGATCGAACGGGAGGTGGAGGCGGAACAGGAATCCGTGACCATGGAACATGCGGTGGCGAAACATTTCCGCCGCGCCATGGACAGCGCCACGGCCAGCTACAAGCCCACGTCGACGGTCTATATTGAACAGAACATCGGCCTCGCCGCGCATTTGCAAAAAGCCAGCCCGTTATTCCTGACCCTGCGCGAAAACGTCGGCACGACCCTGGTCACGGCCATGCTGCCGCCACGGAGTGAGATGCAGGGTGGGATATTGGCTGAAAAACAATCCGGCTTTCACATCATTATTGTCGGCGCCAAAAACAGCGATCCCTACATTGACCATGCCCGGGCAATCGAAATTCTGGGCCGGCATTTCGGCTTGACCCTGGACCGGATGGATTGTTTTCCCTACGCCGGATAACAGGGGTATATTCGGGCTTGCCGCTTGGCATCAATCGCGCGCCTGGGCTACAATTTCTCGACAGCATGATTGAAAGGCGCGTTGCCATGTCTGAACTGACCATCCGGCCCCTGCATCCCGCCCTGGGCGCGGAAGTGACGGGCATTGATTTCGCCGCCCCCATGGATGATGCCACATTCGCGGCGGTGCATGCTGCCTGGATGGAACATTTGGTTTTGGTTTTTCCCAACCAGGCCGTGACCGATGATCAGCATATCGCCTTTGCCCGGCGTTTTGGCGACTTGGAAATTCATCACCAGGACATCATCAAATCCCAAGCCGCGCCGGAGATATTCCGGTTATCCAATGTTGACGACGACGGCAAGATGATGCCGGTGGACCACCCCTCGATCGCGCAGATATCACTGGCACAGCGCTGGCATACGGATAGCTCCTTTCGCCCGGTGCCCGCCATGGGTTCGATCCTGCATGGGCTGGAGGTGACGGACGAGGGCGGGGTGACCTGTTTTACAAATATGTACGACGTCTACGGGGCCCTGGATGAAGGTACCCAGGCGCGTATCGCGGACCGCAAGGCGCGGCACGACTTCGGCCATCTGGCCAAATTGGCGCCCGTCAAACCCCTGACCGCGGCGGAGCGACGGGCCATGCCGCCGGTCTGGCAACCCATGGTGCGGCGGCATCCGGTGACCAACCGGACGTCTCTGTATATCAGCCCGATTTACAACGACGCCATCATGGACATGAATGAGGGGGAGGCCATGGATTTGTTGGCGCGGTTGACCGAACATGCCGGGCGGGACGAATTCGTCTATCGCCATGTCTGGTCCCCCGATGACATCGTGATGTGGGACAACCGCTGCACCATGCATCAGGTAACACCTTATGATCTGTCTCTGCGCCGGATTATGCACCGGGCCACGGTGATGGGCGACGGCCCGGTGATCGCCGCGTAGAGATTTACATCCAGCGTATTTGCAAATGCCGCAGTCTGCACTATGACAGCGCCTAGCTGATTTGGTGCGGGGGAGCCCTGGTGGCTTAATGTGGTGGCATGAATAGGACGGTTATCGCGGCGATTGATTTTCCGCGCCAACAATTGCGTGGCGCCATTGTCGGCGCCATGATCTCTCTGGGCGTGGTGACGGGCTGGCAGATCCTGGCGCAAACCAATATATCGGTCGTGCTGCAGTGTACCGCGGCGATGGCCTACGTTCTGGCGGTATACAGAACCCTGAACGCCGCCAAGGAAATTCGGGACATTTTGGGCCGGGGCCTGGTCGCCTTTGGCACCATGGGCCTGTTATGCGCGGCTTTGCTATATTTGCATGCGCCGGCGGCGGCGGGGACGTTGATGTTCTGGGCCGCCTCGGGGGCGGCGGTGCTGGGCCTGTGGTTGACCCGGCCGCCCCATGTGGCGCCCTTTGTGGCGCCCCATCAGGGAAATCCGCGGGCCATGGCCTCTGCCTCGCCCGAATTTATCGCCTTCCACCAGGCCGAACTCGCCCCGGCAATGGCCGAGGTGGAGCAGATCCGCCGCAAGACGGAATGGGATTATTGGAAACTGTCGGCCCTGGGCCTGCCCGTCGCGACCGCCTTGGGCCTGGGTCTGATCATTACGGACCTGGCCGGACGGCCGCCTGGATGGCTGTTTGGGATGGCGGCCTTGACCTTGTTGTTGTGCGGCATTGGTGCCGCCATTCTGAGTTGGAAGCCATCGGCGAACCGCCGCGAGGAAATCCTGCGGGCCCTGGGCGGTTATGTGGGCCTGAGCTATCACTTCGGCGGCGCCGAGGACCCAGATCAGCGCGCCGCGACGGTGTTCGGTTCCGCCGATCATGGCAAGCGGTTAAGCCTGCTGCCCCCCTATCGGGAGCTAAAGCTTGGCGCCGCCTTTCGTGGTTCCAGGGCCGGACAGCCTTTCATATTTGGCGAGGTCACCACCATTCCGCCGCGCAAGCTGGGGACGAACACGGCGCGCATGAGCCGGAATTTTCTGCTGTTCGTCATGGACCTGCCGGGGGTCTCCCCCAGCCGCACCATATGTTATGAGGATCGCGGCCTGCTGGGCCATCCCAAGCTGCGCCCCAACCTAGCCTTCGACGGCGCGCCGCCGGGCCCGGTGGAGGGCGCGGATTTGGTCAAAAAAGTAATCCTTGGCCCGAACCAGGGTAGTTGGGAGATCAAGCACCTGGGCCTGGGGAACTCCGAATTCGAGGCGCGCTTTACGATCTACACGGAGGACGAGGAGGACGCGCGGGCCCAACTGACGGCCCCGTTCATGGCGGCGATGATGCGGGCGCGCCACGCTCTGCCCCTGATCGAAGTGCCCCGGTTCGCCTTCGACGAGGGGCAATTCATTGCCGCCATCGAGGCGCCGCAACCCTGGCTCGATCTGCTCCTGCCCCGGGCCATGGCCATCGACGATCCGCGCTATGCCGCGGCCATCATGGACCGCCTGCAGATGATCCTCCATATCGCGGATAGCCTTGCGCCGGAGACAGACGCCGGCAAGTGATCGCAGGCGTTAGGAAGCCCACATGCGCCGCCGTCATCATGCTGATCACCCATGACATGGGCGCCATCGCGGAGATGGCCCAGCGGGTGGTGGTAATATATGCCGGCCGCAAGGTGGAGGACGGCCCGGTGGATGAAATCCTGACCAATCCGAAACACCCCTATACCGCCGGCCTGATCGGCTGCGTCCCGCATTTGAGCGCCAATCCCACCGAGGAGAGGCAGCCCTTGACGGATATTCCCGGTGTGGTGCCGCCCCTGACAAGGCTGGGACAGGGCTGTCCGTTCGCGCCGCGCTGTGTCAAGGCTCTGGACAAGTGCGGCCGGGAAATGCCGCCTCAATCGGTCGTCGGCAAAGACCACAGGGCGTCCTGCTGGCTGATCGAAAACGACGGGCCTTGATATGACCGGGGATATTCTGCTTTCGGTCGAGAATTTGAAGGTTCACTTCCCCCTGAAGAGGCGCGGTCTGTCCGGGCCCAAGTCCTTTGTCCATGCGGTTGACGGGATCGATCTGAAAATCACCAAGGGCAAGACGTTCGGTATCGTGGGCGAAAGCGGTTCGGGAAAGACCACGACGGCGCTCGCCGTCATGCGTCTGGTGCCGATCACGTCGGGGTCAATAACCTTGGGGGATTTTTGCCTGGACCAACTCCAGGGCGAGGCACTGCGCCGGGCCCGCCGGCATATGCAGATTATCTTCCAGGATCCCTATTCCTCCCTCAATCCCCGTGTTCGGGCCGGTGCCATTGTCCGCGAGCCCATGGATTTGATGGACGTAGGGGAAAAATCCGAGCGGGAGGACCGCGTGGTGGAACTGTTCCGCCAGGTTGGCTTGCGTCCCGAACGGCAGGCGCTGTTTCCGCATCAGTTCTCGGGCGGCCAGCGTCAGCGGATCGGTGTGGCGCGGGCCCTGGCCTCGCAACCGGATCTGGTGGTCTGCGACGAGCCGGTCTCGGCCCTGGACGTCGCCATTCAGGCCCAGATCATCAATCAATTGCGCAGGCTGCAGGACGAACTGGGGCTGACCTACCTGTTCATTTCCCATGATCTGAGGGTGGTGCAATATATCTGCGACGAGATCGCCGTGATGTATCTGGGCAAGGTGGCGGAACAGGGCGACCGCATCTCGCTGTTTACCGAACCCCTGCACCCCTATACCTGGGCGCTTTTATCGGCCGTGCCCTCCGCCCGACCCGGCGCTGCGGGACAAGAAGAGCCGCATCCGCCTGCAGGGCGATCCGCCCAGCCCCATAGACCCGCCGCCCGGCTGCCGCTTCGCCTCCCGCTGTCCGTTTTCCCAAGACCTCTGCATCCGGGAAACCCCGGTCTTGCGGCCCATCAAGGATGGCCATTCAGTGGCGTGCCACCTGGTCAGCGACGACGGTGTGCCGCCGCAGCGGCAACTCTGAAAACAAAACAAATCGTAGGGAATCCGCAATGAAACTCGTCCTGGCCCTGATGCGGCACGAGACCAATACCTTTTCCCCCCTGGCCACGCCGCTGTCGTCTTTTCGCCCCAAATCCGGGCAAAGGGCGGCTGAACTCTATCGCGGCACCAACAATCCCATCGCGGCCTTTATGGATATCGCCGAGCGGGAAGGGGCGGAATACACCGTCCCCATGATCGCCAATGCCAATCCATCGGGCGCCGTGGACCAGGCCGCCTTCGACCAGATGGCGGACAGTATTTGCCAGGCCGTGGGGGCGGGCTGCGACGGCGTCATGCTGGATCTGCATGGCGCCATGGTGACCCAGGATCACGACGACGGCGAGGGCGAGTTGCTGCGCCGTATCCGTGCCATCGCACCTGGGATACCCATCGCCGTGGCCCTGGGTTTTCATACCAACCTGACAGCCGTCATGGTCAACAACGCCACCGTCATTACCGGTTATTGCACCTATCCCCATATCGACATGGGTGAAACCGGCCGCCGCGCCGGGGAAACCCTGATCCGCGCCATGGCGGGCGAGATAAAGCCCCTCATGCTGTGGCATTCCCTGCCCATGCTGACCCACATGCTGCGCCAGACGCCCATGGACCAGCCCATGAAGGACATCATGAACCGGGCCATGGCGGCGGAGGCCGCGGGCGAGGTTCTGCATGCCTCCATCTTCGGCGGCTTCCCCCTGGCGGATATTCCCCACGTGGGCCTGTCCGCCGTGGTGGTGGGTGACGGCGAGCCGGCAGCGGCCGGCGCCCTGTTGGACGAATTGATGGCACAGGCCTGGGACCGGAGAGCAGATTTCGTGTTCGAGATTGGACCGGTGGAAACCTCGTTGGCCCGGGCCCGTGATCTGGAGGGCGGCCCCATCATCCTGGTGGATCATGGCGACAATTGCGGTGCCGGCGGACCCCAGGACAATATGGAGGTGCTGGAGGAGGTCCTGCGCCTGGGCCTGGAAGATGTCGCCGCCGGACCGATCTGGGATCCGGAAAGCGTCGGGCGCATGCTGGATGCGGGTGTCGGGGCGGAAGTGACCCTGCAACTGGGCGGCAAGACCGACAGCCCGGCCATGGATCTGGCGGGCCGGCCCCTGGAGGTCAGTGGCACCGTGCGCTGTATCACCGACGGCCGCTTCGTGGTGACCGGGCCCATGGCCACGGGCAGCCGCATGAACATGGGCCGTACGGCGGTGCTGCGGTCGGGCAGCGTCGATATTGTGGTCTCGGAACAGCGGCATGAACCGTTTGATACGGGCTGTTTCACCCATGCCGGCATTGATCCTGCATCTAAGCGTTATGTGTTGATTAAATCCCGGCAGCATTTTCGCGCCGGCTTCGACCCCATTGCCAAACATGTGGTGCTGGTCGCCGGGCCCGGTGTGTGCAGTTCGGACTATGCCGCGTTCGGGTTCAAAATCCTGCGCCGGCCGATCTATCCCCTGGACCCGGATGCCTCGCGCAATGCCTGACCACTTCAGATGACGACAGCCAGATGACGATGGCCAGATGACGATGGGGGGGCCCTCGCAGCCCAATAACCCCGCCCTGGGGATTTTTTGCATTGTCGTTGGCATGACGGCGATTACCGTCAATGACATGATGATCAAACTGTTGTCGGACGGCTATCCCCTGCATCAAATGGTTTTCATGCGCTCCATCATCGCCGTCGCCTTCAGTCTTGGCATGGTGCAGATGGAGGGTGGTTGGAAAATTCTACGTACCGACAAGCCGTTTTGGCATCTGACGCGGGGCTTGCTGCTGGTGGTCTCCAATCTGTCGTTTTTCGCCGCCTTGGCGGTTCTGCCCCTGGCCGATGCCACCGCGCTGTTCTTCGTGGCGCCGTTGTTCATCACCTTGTTGTCGATCCCCATATTGGGCGAGAAAGTGGGTGTCCGTCGCATATCGGCCGTCCTCGTGGGCTTCGCCGGCGTGCTTGTCATGCAGCGGCCCTGGGAGTCGGGCGGTTCGGACCAGCTGGTCATGCTTTTGCCCGTGTTGGCCGCCTTCACCTATGCCCTGTGCCAGATACTGGCCCGCCGCCTTGGCCGCCTATATCCAGGGCGTCTTTATCGTCGTCAGTATCGGCTTTTTTGCGGTCGCGGGGGACGGCCGGTTTGCCGCCGGGGTGGAAAATGAGAGCCTGCGGTTCCTGCTCAAGCCATGGCGTTGGCCCGACGGCAACGACGGGTTTTTGTTTCTGTTCCTGGGGCTGTTATCCGCCGTGATCGGTTATACCATATCCCAGGCCTACCGCCTGGCGCCCCCCGCCACCGTGGCGCCGTTTGAATATGTCGCCATGCCCCTGGCCGTCCTCTGGGGCTGGCTGGTATGGGATTATTTGCCGTCGATGGAAATTGTTGGCGGCATCGTCTTGATCATGGGCGCGGGCCTGTATGTTTTCGTGCGGGAGCGAAAACGCGGCCGGGAACCAGGACGCTAGGAACTGCGTTGGATTTCTTTCTCGAGCAGAGTTAAACTTTCCCCTTTGGGGAGCAGCGCCGATGGCCGATGAGGCGTATCACAAGTTTCGCACGGACCGGGCGCCGGCGCCCGCCGGCTGTCCGGTCGATCATGACTTTTCGCCGTTCTCAGAAACCTACGTGAACAACCCCTATGCGGTGCTGGCGCGGTTGCGGGACCAGAACGCGGTGTTTTATGCCGAGGAACTGGGCTATCTGGTGCTGACCCGCATGGAGGACGTGGCGGAGGTGTTTCGCAAGGCGGAGGTCTTTGCCGCCGCCAACGTGCAGGACCCTGTCTTGCCCATATGCCAGGCAGCGGCGGACATTCTGTCGGCCATCGACTATAACCCCATCGCCGTGCTGTCCAACCGCGCCCGGCCCGACCACACCCGTATCCGCAAGCATGCCCAGGCCGGTTTTTCCGCCCGCCGCATGAAGACCCTGGAGCCCTTCATCCGCCGCCGCTGCCAGGACCTGGTGGCGGCGATGCGGGCGAAGGGCGCGCGGGCCGAGTTCGTCGCCGCATTTGGCCACCCCCTGCCGGGCGAAACCATCTTCCGCTTCATCGGCTTCCCCGAGGCCGACGATGCCGCCCTGAAGGACTGGACCACCAACCGCCTGGCCTTCACATGGGGCAACGCCCCGGACGCCGAACAGATCGACATTGCGGAAAAAATGCTGGCCTATTGGCGCTATTGCGTCGCATTCGTCGCCGACCGCCACGCCACGCCGGGGGACGATTTCACCTCGGAACTGCTGGCCGCCCATGACGCCGACCCCGATGACCTCGGCTACAAGGAAATTGAATCCGTGGTCTACGGCCTGTCCTTCGCCGGTCACGAAATCGTCAGCAATTTGTTGGGCAACGGCCTGATCAATCTACTCTCCACCCCGGGCCTGTGGGCCGATATCTGTGCCGACCCCGGCCTGATCCCCAATGCGGTGGAGGAAATCCTGCGCTTCAACTCGCCGCAGACCTCCTGGCGCCGGGTGGCGGTGGAGGATACGGAGCTGGCCGGCTATCAAATCCCCGCCGGCACGCAAATCTTCCTCTCTCTCGGCTCCGCCAATCATGACGAGGCCCTGTTCGAGAACCCCGGCACCTTTGATATTCACCGCGCCAATGCGAAGGCCCACATCGCCTTTGGCCGGGGCATCCATTTCTGCCTGGGCAACCGCCTGGCCATCGCCGAGGCCCAGATCGCCTTCGAGACCCTGGCGGTCGAGATGCCCGGATTATCCCTGGTGGCAGGTCAAAGTTTCGAATTCGTCCCAAATTTCACCTTTCGTGGCCCGAAAGAATTGTGGCTGTCCTGGTAGGCGGTGATTGCCAGTGAATGACCGGCCGGGAGTGTATGCATGAGTGACTTCGATGCCTTGGCGGCGGCCCGCACAATCTTGCCGGACATTGCCGCGCTGTCACAAAACAGCGAACTGAACCGCCGTGTCGACGATGCCGCCATCGCGGCCATGGCTGCCGCCGGCCTGGCGCGGTTGTTGACGCCGCGAAAGTACGGCGGCCATGAACTGCCGCCCAGTGCGCAAATCCAAACCTGCATGATCACGGCATCCGCCTGTTCGGCGGCAAGCTGGGTGCACATGGTTTGCGGCGCCCATACTTTCGTGGCGGCGCGCTTTTCCGAACAATGTTGTGACGAGGTTTTTGCCGCCGGCCCGGACGTGCTGATCCCCGGCACCCTGGCGCCCCAGGGCGAGGTTGTCCGTACGAACGGCGGTTGGCGCCTGAACGGGCGCTGGCAGTTCGGCAGCGGGGTGGGTCATGGACCCTGGCTGTTGCTGGGCGCCATGGGCGAAAAGGACGACGCCGGCAATCGGGCGCCGCCCCGGCATGTGATCGTTCCGGCCGATGATATCCATGTGGACGATACCTGGTACAGCCTCGGGCTGCGCGGCTCGGGCTCCCAGGATTTGCTGGCCGACGATGTCTTCGTGCCCGACCATCGGTCCATGCCCACCGTGCCCCTGTTCATGGGTACATTCGAGAGCACGGCCGGCCCCCTCTACCGCTTGCCGGTCATGGGCGGCCTGGCCTCCATGCTGGCCGGCACTGTCGTGGGCATGGCCGAGACCGGCTTGTCGCGGTTTGTCGATGCCAACAAGGTTCGCCGCGATGTCTATATGGGCAATGCCAAGGCGGCCAAGGTGGGTATCCAGATGCGGGTGGCGGAAGCGGGCGGCGAACTGGCCGCCGCCCGGCGCTTGGTGGAAGAAAACTGCGATCTTTTGGATGCCGCCATGGCGGCCAACGAACTGCCGCTGGATGTGCCGGCGCGGATGCGGATCCGATGGAACGCGGCCTACGCGGTGGAACTCTGCCGCCGCGCCACGGACCGCATTTATGCCGCCGCCGGGGGGCCCATGCCATCTATGACCATCACCCCCTGCAACGGCTGTACCGGGACATGAACACCGCCTGCCACCATGCCATTGTCGATTTCGACGGCGTTGCCGAGCTTAAGGGCCGAGTGGAACTGGGCCTGGAGGATGGCGTGGGGTTGGTCTGAAAGGTTTTACCGCCGATTCCCGCCGTCGGAATATGGGACATTGGCCACTTCTTGTAATTTAAGAACGGCATCATGGCTTTCCGGTGTTTCCGGGCTATTGTGGTGATAGGCGATGGACCGACTTTCTGGAGATATCCTCATGTCCGAATTCAAGCTGCAATGCAAATGCGGTCAACTACAGGGATTGGTGCGTGATTTCTCCGTTTGGCGCAGCACGCGGGCGGTTTGTCATTGCGCCGATTGCCAGGCCTATGCACGGCATTTGGACGAACTCTCGGACCAGGGCGGCAATACCCTGGATGAATTCGGCGGCACGGACGTCCTGCAAATGACGCCGGCCCAGATCACCTTTCACCAGGGCGCCGAACAGCTTCGTTGCCTGCGCCTGACCGCCAAGGGGCTGTACCGCTGGTATGCGGATTGCTGCAAAACCCCCATCGCCAACACCATTGCGCCGGGTCTGCCCTTCGTCGGTATTGTCCACACTGCCCTGGCCGTTGACGGCCTCCTGGATGCCAACGTGGATGCGAACGTGGATGCCGCCGTCGGGCCCGTGCAGTTTTACATGCAGGGCAGGGGGGCGATTGCACCCCGTCCGGGACAAAAGGTTCACAACGGGTTTCCCGTTGGCTGGTTCCTGGCGACCTTTCCCTGGTTCCTGTTGGGCAAAATTTGCCGTAAACAAAAACCCTCGCCGTTTTTCGATAATAGCGGCCAGCCTTCCGTGACGCCCGAGGTGTTGGGGTGATGCACGTAGCGCCGATGGCCGCCCACGGTTAAGCTGCGTGTCATGACCGAGGTAACGCAACGTAGACTGGCGGCCATCGTGTCGGTGGACGTTGTCGGTTATTCCAAGTTGATGGGCGTCGATGAAATCGGCACCCTGGCCGCCCTGCGCGCCCACCGGGCAGAGCTGATCTATGTATTGATCGCGCGGCACGGCTGGCGCATTGTTAAGACCATGGGTGATGGGCTCCTGCTGGAGTTCCCTTCCGTGGTCAATGCGGTCACATGCGCCATCGAGGTTCAGGACGGCATGGGGATACGCAATGCCGGGGTGGCGGCGGAGAGGCGCATCACATTTCGTATCGGCATCAACCTTGGCGACGTCATAATCGAAGGCGACGATATCTTCGGCGACGGTGTCAACATTGCCGCCCGATTGCAGGCGATTGCCGAGCCGGGTGGTATTTCGATCTCGCGGCGGGTGCATGAGGATGTGCAGGAACGGCTAGAGGCCGGCTTTGAAAATACCGGCGAGCAATCGATAAAAAATATCGCCAAGCCAATCCAGGTCTGGCGGTGGGTGACCATCGCCGCGTCGGCGATCATGCCCAGTGATGGAAGGCCGCGGGCGCCGTCGGACAAACCCTCCATCGCGGTTCTGCCGTTCACCAACATGAGCAGCGATCCCGAGCAAGATTATTTTGCGGATGGCCTGACCGAGGATTTGATTACCGACCTTTCGAAACTGCCTGACCTGATCGTGATTGCCCGCAATTCTTCCTTCACTTTCAAGGGGCGGCAGGTTGACGTCAAGGAGGCGGCGCGAACACTGGGCGTTCGAAATATTCTCGAAGGCAGTGTCCGCAAAATGGGCGCCAAGGTGCGCATCAATGCCCAGCTTATCGATGGTGCTCGGGCAGTCATGTCTGGGCCGAACGCTACGACGGCGATCTGGCGGATATAATTGACCTCCAAGATGAGATCCTCGACAAGATCGTTGCCGCGCTTGCGGTTAATTTGACCCGGCGGGATAACCAGCGCGTCAAACAACGTTCAACCGACAATGTCGACGCTTACGATCTGTTCCTGAGGGGTCGAACCAAGTTTTACACCATGACGCTTGATGGCCATGAGGCGGCTGGCCGGCTGTTTCAACAGGCTATCGAACGAGATAAAAATTTCGTGCCGCCCCTTACCTACCTGAGTTTCATGCAATGTTCCCACTGGCTATTCATGTGGCCCGGTCAACAGGGAAACTTGGCGGATGCCCTTGCCTATGCGGAAAAGGCCGTCGCCATTGACGCGGGGTCGGGCATGGCCAGAACACGGTTGGGCTGGACGCAGTTGTGGATGCGCCAACATGAAATTGCCATTGAAAATCTGCGGCGCGGCGTTGCACTCGACCCAACGAATGGCGAGGGTTATGCGTATCTGGCGGAAGCTCTCAATTATGCCGGCAGGCCTGAGCGGGCCGTTGAAATGACCCAAAAGGCGCTGGAAAACGACCCCATGCTGCCCCCGAACTGTCAGTTTCATCTGGGACATTCATATTACCTGTTGGGTAAATTCGCCGCTGCCGCCGAAACTATCTCGGGCGCCATGAAGTTGATGCGAAATTTCCCGCCGGGACATTTGGTTCTGTCCGCGGTTTACTGCGAATTGGGCCAAATGAGCGCGGCCGCCAATGAAATTGAAATTCTCCGTGACCTGACGCCGAATTATTCGATCAAGCAGATTGACCGGCTTTATCCGCACCAGCTGGCAGCGGTGAAGCAGCGGTTCCTGGACACTCTTGGCAGGGTCGGAATGCGGCAGGATTGATACTGGCGGCTCAAATCAAATTTGAAATGCTCTAAATCACCGGCCTGTTGCGGATCGCCTCGTCCACCTTGCGTTTGAGCAGCTTGCCGTCCTTGCGGTCGCCGAGGAATTCGCCATCCCGCATCATCACCTTGCCGCGCAAGACCGTCAGGGTCGGCCAGACCTCTGCTTCGTAACCTTCCCACGGCGTGTAATCGGTTTCGTGCAGGCGGGCGGCCGTGACCACCCGTTTTTCGCTTGGGTCCAGCACCGTGATGTCGGCATCGCTGCCCGCCGCCAAGGCGCCTTTCATGGGGTACATGCCCATAATCTTGGCGGCGTTGGTGGAGACCAGATCGGTGAATTTGGCCAGGGTGTAGCCGCGCTTCTTGACCATCTCGGTATACATCACCGAGACGCGCGGCTCGCAGCCGGCGTTGCCGCCCGTGGTGTCGTCGATCTTGTTGCCCTGGACCTTGGTCGAAAGGGTACAGCAAATCTCGTCCGTGGCGATGGCGGAGATCGAACCGTTAAGCTGACCCTCCCACAGGGCATCCTGGTCCGAGGTTTCCTTCAGGGAGGGATAGGTGTGATAGATCTGCCCGTTGGGGCGTTTGTAATGTTCGTGGGTGAACATCAGGTATTGGTGCAGGGTCTCGCCATAGATGGGGAAACCCATGGCCCGCGCCGCCGCGATCGCCGCGACCCCGGTGGCCGCCGAGACGTGCATCATGTAGAGCGGCGTGCCGTCCACATGTTCGGCCAGGCGGATGATGCGGCGGAACGACAGATCCTCCGACATGGTGTTGTGCACCTCCGCCAGGTTCTCGAAGCCGGTGCGCCCCTCGCGCTGGAGGACGTCGTACATATGCATGACGATCTCGTCATCCTCGGCATGGATGGCGGCGATGCCGCCTTCTTTCTTCAGCACCTTGAAGATTTCCCAGATATGGCCGTGGGTGATCTTGCGCCCCCGCCGCGACGGCGTGATGTCCGTGGTGAAGATCTTGATGGAGGGGTAGCCATCCTGGATGGCCTCGCCGATCTGGGGCAGGATCTCGGGCGGGATCGCGCCCTGCAACATGATGTGATAGCCGTAGTCGGTATAGCAGTTGTTCGTCCAATCCTGCTTGCGGACGTTGATCACTTCCTCGATGGTGCCGCTCTGTTGCCAGTTGGCGAAATCCAGCAGGGTGGTGGTGCCGCCGTGGATGGCGGCCTTGGAGACCACGTCGGGGCCGTCGGTCCAACTGACTTCGCCACCCTCTTCCATTGCCGGAATATGCCATTTGCTATGGATGTGCGGGTCGATGCCGCCCGGTATGACGATCTTGCCTGTGGCATCAATGACCTCGGCCCCCTGGCTGTCATCAAAGGTGCCGGGCGCGGCAATAGCGGCGATGGTGTCCCCGGTGATGCAGATGTCCCAGGCGCCCGTGCCCTGGGGCGTGACCACCTTGTCGCCGCGGATTATCAAATCAAACATGACGTCCCCTCCCGTGCGTAATGAATTATCCTGGCCGAAGTCTAGCAGCAAAACGGCGTCTCTTGGTATGATCCCGCCGGAGAAATATTGTCATGCGGCATCAATGAAAACCATATCGCCAATCTCTATTGGTCCCCTTCCCTTAATTTTCTCCTCGCCGGCGCCCGCCGTTATCAGCCGCGCTACAACATGGCCAGGCCGACCGTTGATGCGAAGAAAAAGGACGCAGAGGCCCCGGGAGAATAGACATTGGCGGAAGAGCTGAAGCAGTATGTTCGTAGCCGCATGGGCAAGCATGCCATCCCGCGCCAAATCAAGTTCGCGGGTTCTTTGCCGAAAATATTGCGTGGGAAGTTTCAGCGGTTTATTTTAAGCAAGGCATAGGTATCGGTAGCGAAATTCGCCGCGATAACAGGGAGTATCCAATTCATGGCCAAACCAATTCATGCCGCGATCGTCGGACTGGGCCGTTGGGGGCAATTACTGGTTTCATCCGTGGAGGGCAGTGAGAAAATCAAATTCACGGCGGCTGTTACCCGTACGCCCGCCAAGGCGCAGGATTTTTGCGCCGCTCGTGATATGGATTTGTCGAGTGATTTAGCCAATGTGCTCAATGACGACACCATTGATGCCCTGGTCATCGCGACGCCCCACACACAGCACTTTGACCAACTGATGGCCGCGGCAAACGCTGGCAAGCATGTTTATTGCGAAAAACCCTGGACTTTGGATGGAGACCAGGCCAGCCGTTCACTGCGGGCATTATCGGATGCCGGCTTGAAAGTTGCCATCGGTCACAACCGCCGCTTTGCGCCCAATACCCAGGCCATGAAAAAACTGCTTCAAAACGGTGATCTGGGTACGCCCATTCATATAGATGGTCATTTTAACGCCAACCTTGCACCAAACGAAGGGATGTGGCGCGACAATCGGGCGGAAAGTCCGGCGGGCGGCATGACGTCGTTGGGCATTCACGCCCTCGACATGTTCATTAATCTGTTCGGGCCCATCGGGGATGTGAATGTTCAAAGCAAGCGGGTTGCCCCGGCGATAGATGTGGATGACACCACCTTGGTTCGGATCAATTTTGAAAACGGCTGCACGGGCCATTTGACGACCATTTCGGCCACGAATTTGCTCTGGCGTGTATCGGCCTTTTGCACCGGCGGATGGGTCGAAATGCGGGACCAGGACAAACTTGAAGTGTCTTCCATTGCGGATGGTAATTCGACACAAACCTACCCTGGGTTTGAATACCCGGCGCTGGCGACAATCAAAGCGGCCCTGGAAGCATTCGCAACCGATGTCTCCGGCGGCCAGGCGTTCCCCATTACAGCGGCTGAAATCGAGCATGCGACCAAGGTCCTTGCGGCCATTGTCCAATCAGCTGAAATTGGGAAAACAGTATCGTTGGGGTAAGACAGATTACTACCAGGGATTTTGAAATGACATCTGAGCCAGCAACATCCGAAGGCGACGCCGCTGCCGCCGCCATATTGGCGGAGGCGGAGGAATGGCAAGGGATAATGGCCCTGGATGGCGACAAAACGCTGGACGTGTACCTGGACGTCAAGTCCCCGCACGCCTACCTGGCGGTCCGGCCGTCGCTGGAAGTCGCCCGGGATTATAAGGTCAAGGTGAATTTCCTGCCCTACACCTTGAGTTACGCCGCACTTGGGGTGACGACGAGCGTTCAATCCGATATGAAGCGCCGCCCGGCCACCCCAGCGTCCGACCGCAAGGCAAGGATGTACTATGCGGCTGCCCGGCAGTACGCCCGCCTGCAAAAGCTGCCGTTTCGCAGCCCTTACCGGCTTCTCGACTCGGCGGCGGCGAACAAAGCCTTTCTGTTCGCAAAACAGCAGGGTCTGGAAGTACCGTTCTTGATGCGGGTCTGCGTGCGGGGCTGGGGCAGCGGCTGGCGGGACTATGAGGTCGAGTCCCTGGAATGCTTGCGCGGCACGCTCGCCGAGACCGGCATCCGAACCGAGGGTTTCGAAGCCTTCATGACCCCGAATGGGGAGGGGGAGGTTGAACTCGCGGCTTGCATGGCGAAGGCCGAGGCCGTCGGTTGCGCCGGGGTCCCCCACTACGTCTTCAACGATGCCTCTGACCGGCGGGAGGTGGGCCTGTTCGGCCGGGAGCACCTGGCGCTGATCCGGGAAAAATTTGCAGCCGAGGGACTGGCCCGGAGGCCTGATGTGCGCCTGGCGTTCTCGCACGCCTGGCGCGGCCCGCCTGCTCGCGCCGGGGAATGACCTGCATTTGACCGGTCGCGATGTCTTGTGGTCCGGGTTCAAGTTTGCGACGATGCCGATTGGCGCGTGACGCAAAGAAACGTTCATTCGAGCGATACCGGTACAACGGGTACCGAGGCCAAAAAAAACACCACGCGTGAGGGAGATCCGATTATGCCGATATTCGAAAACGGCCCTGTGAAAATTCACTACGAGGAGGCCGGCTCCGGCTTTCCGCTGTTGGTCATTCCCGGCGGCGGTCTCAATGCGACCATAGCCGGGCTCGCCAGTCATGCCTTCAATCCCCTGGAGGAATTCAGCGATACCTATCGCGTCATCGCCCTGGACCTGCGCAACGCCAAAAATGGCGAGTCGGAGGGCCCATTGGAGATCGACCGGACCTGGGACGGCTTCACCGACGACCAACTCGGCCTGATGGAACACCTCGGCATTGACCGGTTCATGGTGCTGGGCTTTTGCATCGGCGGCCCGATGATCTGGAATCTGCTGAAACAAGCAGGTGACCGGGTCGCCGCCGCCACACTGGTGCATCCAAGCGGCTATATCTCCAGCCATCCGGACATCTACTACAACAACAATATCGAAGGCTGGGCGCCCGAGTTCATCCAGCGGCGGCCCGAGATTACCATGGAGATGGCCTCGGAATTCCTCCGCAACATGTACACGAAACGGGCGGATTTTGTCTTCACAGTCGACCGCGACTTCGTGCGGAATTGCCCAACACCGGTGCTGGTTCTGCCCGATGACATCCCCGCGCACCCCTACGCGACGGCGATGGAGACGGCACTTCTGGCGCCGAATGCCCAGGTCAGCCTCTATCCCTGGAAAGAGAACGATCGAAAAATCGCCCTCGCCCTGCGCCACATCCGAAGCTTCATGGCGACGAACGGGCACGGCGAACGGGCCGGGCGGACCTGAGTGCTCCTCCCCTCGGCGCACGGCAGTTAGCGCGCGGTCGTTAAGCGGGCCGACGCGTGCTATGCTCGGCCACCGGGCGGCGCTTCGTCGTTATCGCGGACAAAGGAAACAAACGTGGCAGATAAAATCAGGGTCGGAATTGTAGGGGCGACGGTTACACCGGGCGGCAGCGGGTGGGGCGCCAACGCCCATGTGCCGGCATTGCAAGCATTGTCGGGTTATGAATTAAAAGCCGTTTGTACCGCCCACGAGGAGACCGCGAAAGCCTCGGCCGAGGCGTTTGGGGCCGAGCTTGCCTTTCACGACATGAATGAGATGGTCGCACACCCCAATATTGACCTGATCGCTGTCGTTGTCCGCGTACCGTTGCACAAACAGCTGGTCATGGCCGCGATCGAGGCGAACAAGCCCGTGTGCTGCGAATGGCCCCTGGGGGCCGATCTGGCTGATGCGGCGGAAATGGCTGACCGCGCCAAAGCGGCCGGGTTACCGACGTTGGTGGGTTTGCAGGCGCAAAGTGACCCAGCTGTCATGTATGCCCGCGACCTGGTCGCCAACGGCGACATCGGCGACGTCGTAACGGTTAACCTGAGCGTGATGGTCGGTGCCATCACCGAGCGCGGGGATGGCCGCATCTGGCAGGGGCGCCGCGAGAATGGCGCCAACCCCATGACCATCTCGGGCGGACATTCCATAGATGCCTTGTGTTACATCCTCGGCGAGTTCACGGAGGTCAGCGCACGGGTCACGACACGCATCGAGATGTGGAAGCACGCGGTAACGGGGGCAGACTTTCCCGTGGACGCGCCGGACACCGTCACCGCCTCGGGCGTGCTCAAAAGCGGCGCGGAAGTATCCTACCATCTGGCCAGCGTGCCGTACAATGCGAGTGGCACGCGTTTGGAGATTTATGGCCGCAAGGGGACCCTGGTGCTGACCTCTAAATCCGTCAACATTGGCCCAAGTCAGCTCCACCTCGCCATCGGCAATGAAGCAATGGCGGAGATAACCCCGCCCGACAGCTACCGCCTAATTCCAGCGGATATGGCTACTGGCCCGGGAAGAAACGTCGCACAGGCCTACGCCCGCTTTGCCACTGCCCTACAGTCGGGACAATCAGGGACGGCGGACGCGCCTGATTTTAGCGCCGCTGTTGTTCGCCATGCATTGATTGACGCCATGGAGCGTTCGCACCGGGAAGGCAAGGTCATCAAGTTGGGGTAGGGCCCGAGCGGCGGCGGACTTTATTTTATGCGCCGCTCAAAAGAGCGATAGATATTCCCGCTCCTCCCACTCGGACACGGCGGCGAGGTAACGGTCCCATTCCGCCCGCTTGATCCGGGTGAGATAGTCGACGAATGGGTCGCCCAAATGGGCGCGATAAAAGGCACTGCCGCGCAAGCATTCGATGGCCTCCAGCAGGGTCTTGGGCAGGGCTGGGGCGTCGCTGTCATAGGGGCGCTCCACCGGGTCGGGCGGCGTCAACCGCCGCTCGATGCCGTCCAGGCCCGCGAGGATCTGCGAGGCGATATACAGATAGGGATTGGCCGCCGGCTCACCGATCCTGTTTTCGATACGGCTGTTCTCGTTGCCGGGCCCGGCCAGGGCGCGGATCATGGCGCCCTTGTTATCAACGCCCCATTGGATGCGGTCGGGTGCCAGGGCGTGGGGTCGGTAGCGTTTGTAGCCATTTACGGTGGGCGTGGCGAACAGGCAGCCTGCCGCCGCGTGCGCGAGCAAGCCGGCGATCCAGTGCCGGCCCAGCTCGGAAATGATCTCGCCCGGATCCGGCTCGAACAGGTTTCGCCCGCTGTCCCCGTCAACCAGTGATTGGTGCAGATGCCAGCCGCTGGCCATGGCGGCGTCAAAGCGGGGCCGGCACATGAAGGTGGCGTGCCAGCCTTGCCGGCGGCACACCGCCTTGATCATGGACCGGAACAACACCATGTTGTCGGCGTTCGCCAGGGCCCCGGCCGGCTGGAACGTCGCCTCGATCTGGCTGGGCCCGAATTCCACCTCCAGCGAGGCCAGCGGCAGGCCCAGACCAAGACAATTCTTCCGGATCACATCGAACAGAGGTTCCAATTCGTCATAGCGCTGCTCTGTCAGATATTGATAGCCCTGGGCCATCAGCGCCGTTTCGGGCGGCGTGCCCGGCTGGCCGGCATCTTCGAGGCTTAGATGGGGGTCGAGCAGGCGCAGGACGTGGAATTCAACCTCCAGCCCCGTGATAATGTCATGGCCCCTGTCGTGCAGGCGGGTCAGGGCCTGGCGCAGAATGGCGCGGGAACAGACCGGCACCGACCCGCCATCGGGATAATACAGATCCGCCAGCAACCAGCCGTTCCGGGGCGACCAGGGCAGGATCCGGAAGGTCGCGGGATCGGGCACCATAATCACGTCCCCGGCCCCGGTCAGGCGGCCGGGACCAAAGCCGGCGTCCTCTTGCCAGACCGGAAAGACCGTCCGGTGCGAGGTATCCTTCAACAACAAGGTTGAAGTCATGGCGACGCCGTTCTCCAAGGCCGCGGCCAAGCCATCCACCATCAGGGTTTTGCCGCGCGGCACGCCGTGCTGATCGACAAATGAGATGCGCACGGCCTCGATGCCCGCCTCCTGGACCTGGCGCAGGACGGCGCCCACATCCTGTTCCCCTGACCGCAGACCATGCCGCTCCACGAAGCCAACCATCTTTACAATCCCGCATCCCAGGGACAGGCTGCCCGGCGCGCCGCGTCCACCCCCCGCCAGATCTCGTCCTGTTGGTCCGTGGCGCCGATGGCGTCGACGGCGATGGGGCCGCTCAAACCCGCCGCCCCTCCCGGCAAATTCTCATCATTTTGCAGCTTTTTGATCGCCCCCATCAGCATGCGCCGGTGGGCGGTGATGGCTTTGTCCGTACTGCCCAGATGCTCTTTCGTGCGGTCCCGGATGGTCCCTGGGGACTCGCAGGCCCATTGGTCATGCACATTGATATCCGGGCCCATGCCCGTATAGGTCAGGGTATCCTGTTCCGCTTGGTCGAAACCATAATCATTACCGGCATTCCGCTTCGGCGCATACAGGGGCAGGCTGTGTTCCGCCAGACGTTGGGCCCGCATGACCGCCCCATCCACCGGTGCGGTAAAGGATGTGAATAGGGCGTACCAATAACAGCGATGGTCATCCACGGGCACGTGCCATTGGGTGATGTTCATCTCGCTGGACATGGGGATGGTAACGGCGATGGGGAAAATTTGATTGGTGATACGGACATGGGTTTGACCGTTTGCCATGTGGCGCAGGGCGGTGATGCGCAGGCCAAAGCCGGTTTCCTCCACGCCGATTTCGGGCCGGGGATAGTCCCGCAACAATTTGGTGATGGGGATAGTGGTGCCGGCGGCGGTGTCGCGGAACTGTTTGCCGTATTGTTCCGATGGATCGTCGTCGGCCAGAAAACGATGCAGGAATGAGGCATGCACCGGGTCGATGCCCACTTCCAGGGCTTGCAGCCAGTTGCAGTTCCACAAACCCTTGAAGGCAAAGACGTGGCTGCCCGGGGCCCGGAAACAGTCGAATCCGGGCAGGGGCGGTGGATCACCCTCGCCCAGATAGGCGAAGACGATGCCGTTCTTCTCCACCACCGGATAAGACGTGGTACGGATTTTCTGATGGGCGCGGGAACCCTCCGGTTCGCCCGGCTGCTCCAAACAGCGGCCGTCGGTGGCGAATTTCCAGCCATGAAAGGGACAGCGCAGCCCGTCCGCTTCCAATCTGGCATGGCAAAGGTCGACGCCCCGGTGGGGGCAATGGCGGTCGATCAGGCCCAGGTCACCGCCATTGTTTTCACCGCGGCTGCGAAACAGGAGGAGTTGCTCGCCCAATAATTCCACCGGCACGATGCCGTTTCCGTCGTTGATCTCCTGCGTCAGGGCGGCGGGCGTCCAATATTGCCGCAGGACGGCGCCGGCACCAGTTCCCGGTCCCGTCCGGGTTAACAGCTGATTGTCCGCACGACTTAACATCTCCGCCGTTCCGATCAATTTGATATTTGTTCACCCTAGGTTAACATACCGGCAAAACGAGAGGCGAGTTATCGCCCTTGGAACAGGGAGAAAGTCATGAGTAACAACGAATATGATTTCATCATTGTGGGGGCGGGGTCCGCCGGTTCGGTGCTGGCCAACCGGTTGAGCGCCAGCGGCAAGTTTGCCGTATTGTTGCTTGAGGCCGGGCGCCCGAACCATCCCTGGACCCGTGTGCCGGTGGGGTTTGCCCGTCTGATCGATAATCCCAAGGCCAACTGGCTGTATAAGTCCGAGCCGGAGGAAGGCAGTTCCAACCGCGCAATAGATGTGCCGCGGGGCAAGTTGCTGGGCGGCTCCTCGGCCATCAACGGCATGGTTTTCGTGCGTGGCCAATCCCAGGATTATGATACCTGGGCGCAATTGGGCAATCGCGGCTGGAGCTACCGGGACGTGCTGCCGCATTTCCGCAAAATGGAAACTTATGCGGGCGGCGACGATGAATTCCGCGGCCGTGACGGCCCCCTGCAAGTCACCGACCTGGACGAGAGTGGCCCCCTCTACGATGCGATCATGGCCGCCGCCCAGGAAGTGGGCATTCCCTACAACGCCGATTACAACGGCGCCGTGCAGGAAGGTATCTCCATGACCCAGGCGACCATCCGCAAGGGCCGGCGCATGTCCACGGCGCGCTGCTATCTGGACCCGGCCAAGGGGCGCGGCAATTTGACCATTGTCACCGGCGCCCATACGGACGGCCTGACGTTCGAGGGCACCCGTTGCACCGGCGTCCGCTACACGGTGGACGGCAGCCAGCGCACGGCGTTGGCCGGGCGCGAGGTGGTGGTCAGCGCCGGCGCCATCAATTCGCCGCAATTGTTGGAACTATCCGGCATCGGCCAGCCGGAATTGTTGAAGCAGCACGGGATAGAGGTGCGCCACGCCCTGCCCGGCGTGGGCGAAAACCTGCGCGATCATTTCGCCCCCCGCATGAAGTGGCGGATCAAGGCGCCGGGCCATACCTACAACGACAAAATGCGGGGCATCGGCACGGTCTTTCAGGCCCTGCGCTACGCGGTCACGGGGACCGGCCTGCTGGGCCTGCCCGCCTCGCCCCTGCGGGCCTATGTCCGCAGCCGCGAAGGTCTTGCCTCGCCCGATGTCAGTATCGGCTTCGTGCCGTTTCTGGTCGCCGAAGGTTTCAAGCTGGACAAGCAATCCGGCATCACGGTGATTACCCACACCTTGCGTTCGGAATCCACCGGTTCCATCCATATCGGCGAGCCGAACAGCAAGGCGCCGCCGAAAATCCGCTTTAATTTCCTCACCGCCGAGTACGACCGCGAGGTCACCCTGGCCGGCATGCGCATCGTCCGCCAGATCATGGAAGCCCCCGCCATGGCCCCCATGGGCGGCCTGGAAATCGCCCCCGGCCTGGCCTTGCAGGACGACGGCGAACTGCTGCAATGGGTCAAGGACACAGCCGAGACCGCCTACCACCCCATCGGCACCTGCAAGATGGGATCGGATGAACGCGCGGTGGTGGACGAACAACTCCGCGTCCACGGCATCGAAGGCCTGCGCGTGGCGGACGCCTCCATCATGCCGACCCTAACCTCGGGCAACACCAACGCGCCTTCGATCATGATCGGCGAAAAAGCGGCGTCGATGGTGCTGGAGAACGCGGCTTAGAGACAAGGAAGGCTCGAACGAACTTGATATCAGGTCCGGCACCGGTGTGCTCGCGCCGCCCTCCCGGGCGATGCTGATTTGCGGTCCGGCTTTGTACGAGGCGGCGAAGATTATGATCCACCCGGGATCCATAACCAGTTCCAAGCCCAAGAGGTCGCCGTGGAAGCCCTTGGCCCGCACTGCGATCCGTTCCTGAAAACTGCCCAAATGGTGCCAGGTAGGATAGTGTCGGTCGATCTTTCAAAACAAGAATTCGAGGAGGCGGCCATATGGCGACGTTGATTACGGGGGGCGCGGGGTTTGTCGGGCTGGAGGTGGCGCGGCAGCTGCTGGCGGCGGGCGAGACGGAGATAACGGTGTTCAGCCGCAACCCCACGCCGGCGCGCCTGGGGGGTTTGGCGGACCGGGTCCGGGCGGTTGCCGGTGACGTGGGCAACTTTTCCCATGTGCTGGACGTGGTCAAGGCGGCCCGGCCGGAGGTGATCTATCATCTGGGCGCCATGTTGACCGCGCCCTCGGATGCGGACCCGGCCAGCGCCATCCAGACCAACGCCATGGGCACGTTTTATGTGCTGGAGGCCGCCCGCCTGTTCGATGTCGCCCAGGTGATCTTCTCCTCCTCCATCGGCAGCTACGGCCATAATATCGAGGGCCAGACCCTGACCGATACCACGTTGCAGCGCCCCTTGACCTTCTATGGCGCCACCAAGGCCTTTGGCGAACACATGGGGCTGGTCTACATGCGCAAATACAGCCTGGATTTTCGCGGCATCCGCTATCCCTCCGTCATCGGGCCCGGCGTCACCACGCCCAGCAATGTGCAATATACCTCCTGGATGATCGAGGAGAGCATCAAGGGCAACCCCTTCACGGTCTGGACCATTCCCGAGACCAAGGTGCCGGTGATGTATATCACCGAGGCCGCCACCGCCACCGTACAGCTGGCCCGGGCGCCAAAGGAAGATATCAAAATGGTCAACTATCTGGTCGATGGCGCCAAGCCCACCCCCAGCGCCGGCGATATCGCCGATGCGGTGCGGGCCAAAATCCCCAACGCCCGGATTGACTTCGTGGCCGACCCAACCAAGCCCGCCCTGCACGGCCGCTCCCAAGCCATCGACGATAGCCACGCGCGGGAGGAATGGGGCTGGCAACCGACCCATGACCTGACCCGCATGATCGACGATTTCGTGGCGGCGCTGGTCTAGGAGACCTGTGCGCGGGTAATGCTTTACAGTTTTCCTTTGATCTGATTCTCTCTTTTTGAGGGTTTGGCTTGGAAGGATTGATTGATGTCGCGTCGGACGATAGGACAAGAACGGTTTTCCTTCGCCGCTGGCGACAA
>JAYGEA010000359.1:0-5673 GCA_046582635.1 Alphaproteobacteria bacterium | reverse complement strand
ATCGGCAACGCCGCCCGCATGGGCGCGGTGCTGAAAGGCCGCCTGGAGGGTCTGTTGGACGAATTCGAATTCATCGGCGAAATCCGCGGCCGGGGCCTGTTGCTGGGTTTCGACATCATCGCCGACCGCGAAACAGGCCGCGCCCTGCCGCCCGAGCTGGATGCCTATGCCCATTTGAGCCAAGAGGCCTATGACCGGGGCCTGATCATCTATTCCCGGCGTACCCTGGGCGGGGCACGGGGCGACAATTTTCTGGTCTCCCCGCCCCTGATCGTCACGGAAGACCAGATCGACGAGATCATGGAATTGCTGGTGGATGCCTTGCGGGCCTTTGCCCCCACGGCGCGGGCGGCTATAAACGCCAACTAGAAACCTGAAATCCAGAAACTAGGAGTACGCCATCATGATCGCCGCCATCGCCACCCTGCGGGCCAAAGAAGGTTCCGAGGCTGATTTTCTTGCCGTTGCCAAGGAAATGGCCGCCGCCGTCAACGCCAATGAAGCGGGCTGCCTGTCCTACGAAATCTTCCAGGGCGAAAACCCCCAGACTTTCATCTTCATCGAACGCTACAAGGACGAGGCCGCCACGGAAGCCCACCGTAATTCCGAACATTTCAAAACCATCGGCGCCCGCATGGGCCCCTTCATGGCCGCCCGCCCCGACGTCCAACGTTTGTCGGAAACCTAGGATAAAATTGGTAGTCTATGATCAGCGTTGATAAAGAATATAAAATTTCCGCCCACTAATATGCAGAAATCAGGACTATCGGACACAACCAAGCCTGTGCTCCGCATCTTGTTAGGCGCGGACGCTGCCGGCGCTTTGCCCGCGCTCAATCACTTGGAAACTCTCGAACCTGGGAAGTCGCACCACGTCAATCTCAACAAGCGCCACCCACTTGGAATTTATAATATCTCTATCGCACGCATCTGCAAGAAAATCGAAAAATGTTCTGCGTTGTTTGAATCATACGCATTGGCTATCAAAAATGTGGATAATATTTCTGAACAAAAGGCTCTTCATAGTGACATCGTCGACTATTTGGAGCTGAGTCTATACTCAGCGGCGGAACATATTGATGACATTGGATCGTTGGCTAACTGTTTCTTTCCAACTCAACGCCATACAAAAAAATCAAAGCGTCTGAGAGACTTGCGACGCTCGATGAAACCGATAAGAGATGGGTTGTCTGGTTTCGCCAACGCTTTGAAACACAACCAATCTAGGATACGAATATATTCTATAGAATTTTTTCATGATGGCGAAAGTATTTGCCTTCATGGTCTGTATATTCAATCCTTTGCGGCGGGAAAAATTGGCCCTTGTCCAATTCTGCATTCTTCTGACAAACAAGTAATCTCGGTGACTTAATTTTTATGGGATATCATCATATTTCTTTATGAGATTTCCATCGCACTCACCGTTTTTTTTAGTTGATTTGGAATTTTCTAATAAAAGCAATTCAATTTCAGCGCAATGTTCAGTCTTTGGCCAAGCGATACTCGCGTTAGCAAGACTGCCAATTTATACTTTCGACGATACCCATCCCTTCGAACGTGTCAGTGTTGTACTAGAAACTGACGACGCAATTAATAGAAAATTGAATTCTGAAATTTACGGCTCTATAGGTCGACCGTGGTCAGCAAGTACTGAGCATCGCTTCGGGAACCATTCATACAATTACGATGGCGATGGGGTCACAAGATCATTTGCCATAGTGAATCCAAGAAATATCGGATTGGTGCATTGGAAATAACATCTGAAACACTTAGATTCACATAACAAACGCACCGCCGAATTCTTCTGATAAATCAATTAAGTGACGTAATACTTTTATCCGTCTGTTTTATCAATAAACAGCAGATAAAAGTCATTTTTTATAGATGTTACGTCGCCGTATTAATATCGGTCGCGCGCGGTTTACGGCCCGGCTTGCGCTTGCCCAGTTTGCGGCCGGTACGCCCCTCCAGAGCCTCGATGAAATAGGGGGAGCCCACGGGGCGGCCCGTGCGTTCGCCGCTGCGCAGACGGTCGGCTTCGTCGTCCTGCAAGCCCTGTCCGAGGAAGGCCCGCCAATCGGGCACCATTTCGCCTAAACGCCCGGCGCGCATGACGCCATCGTCCTCGCCGGCCAAATGACCCCGCGCCGATGACCATTGCCAATCCTCGGCGCGCTCCACCAGCTTGGCCCGCACGGGGTTCAATTCCACATAGCGGGCGGCCATCAGTGTATGGGCCTCGTCCATGGCGCAGGAGGCGAACCGGCCCTGCCACAGATGGCCGGTCCAGTCGTGCTGTAAATTGACGTAACGGGTATAGCGGCGATGGGCCTCCTGCAGGGCGCCCTGCAGGCCGTTCTCGTCACCGGGCAGCAGCATCAGGTGGACATGGTTGGGCATCAGGCAATAGGCCCAGATCTCGGTCCCCACCTCGCCGGCCTTTTCCACCAACAGCTCCAGATAGCGCTGATAATCATCGTCCGAGAAGAACACCGCCTGCTTGCGGTTGCCCCGCTGGGTCACATGATGGGGAATACCGGGAATAACGATGCGCGCCAATCTAGCCATGTCTGCAGCCTAACCCGTGTGGTTGCTCAAATTAATATTGGTGACGTTATACCTATTAAATATACGATTTATTAATAGGTTATAGAAAAATATCAATATACGTATTACGTCACTGTATTAGAAGGATTTGAAGGCGTCGAGGATTTCGCCGCCCGTGGCGGACCACACACCATCATGGCCCGCGATGTAGCTCAACGCCTCTTCCAAGGCCTTGATGCGGTAGGCTTGCCCGGTGACCCAGGGGTTGAGGTTGATGGCCATGATGCGGCCGCCGCGCTGTTCGGCCTCCCCATACAGGCAATCGAACTGATCCTTGAGCTGATCCACATATTCCCGTTCCGTATGGCGCAGGTTGATGAGGATCTGCTGGTCGTCCAGCTCCATTGCATGGGGCATGTTGTGGATGGTGCCCGACGTGGTCTCGAAGCTATAAGGCATGTCGTCGTTGGCCCAATCGCAGAGATAGTCGATGCCCTCGGCGGCAACCAGATCGGGGGTATTCATGGATTCCGAGCGGATCGGTGACAGCCAGCCGCGCACCGCCTGACCGGACATGCCGCGCAGGGTTTCCAACACAGCCCTGATCCGGGCCGCCTCCTCCTCCCTGTCCATGCCGCCATAATGGGGATGGCCCATGTCCAGGCCATTGGCGATCAATTCGTAACCGCGCTGGTTCACCTGGTCCAGCAGATAGGGATACATCTCCGCCAAAGCGGAATTCATGGCGACGGATGTCCTGATACCCAGCTTGTCCAGCACCTTGAAGATCCGGTAGACGCCGATTCGGTTGCCGTAGTCGCGCAGGGTGTAATCCCAATAGTCAGGATAGGGCCGCGCCATGCCGCCAGGCACCGGGACGCCCGGCTTCATATCAAGCGGGAACCATTGCAGCTGCGTCACCACCCACAACGCCACGCGGGCACCGTTGGGCCAGGTGATGTTGGGGCGTTCGTGCAGCTGCGACCAGGTATAGCGGTCGTGATCCATGCCGTGGCCGCGCTTGGGGTAGTTGGTGGCATAATCGTTGGGCAGGCTCATCTCAGGCATCCCTCTTCTTGGCCGAATTTTCAGCGAGCGCGGCAACCACGTTGTCGTAATGGTGTTCGTAATAATGCGCCGCGATCTCCCGCGCGGTGGTGACCCAGACCTTGTCGTGGGAGGCGATGTAGTCCAGCACCTCGGCAAAGGCGCCGATGCGGTGGGGCTGGCCGATCAGGAAGGGATGCAGGGGAATGCACATGACCTGGCCGTTGTCCGCGCCCTCGGCATAAAGCTGATCGAAGTTGGTTTTCAGGATATCGGCATAGTGGCGCATGCTTTTGCCCAGCATGGTGAGAACAACGGTGTCGTTCATCTCCAGCGAATAGGGCACCGAGATCAGCTTGCCGCTGTTCACGTTCACCGGTTGGGGCTGGTCGTCATGGAACAGATCGCAGGTATATTTGATACCGTATTCGGCCAGCAATTCAAACGTGTTGGTGGTGTAGGACAAAGCGGGCGCCAGCCAGCCGTCGGTGTCCTGGCCGGTGCAGTCCTTGATGGTCTTAATAACGTCCTCCATCATGGCCCGCTCCATCTCCTCCTCCATCTGGTAGGTGTAGCGGGTGTTGTAGATGCCGTGGGAAAAGAATTCCCAATCTAGCTCCTTGCAGGCTTCGATAATTTCCGGGTGATGCTGACAGATGGCCACGTTCAACGAGACCGAGCCGCGCACACCGTATTTGGCCATGGCCTCCATCATGCGGTAGAAGCCGGCCCGGTTGCCGTAATCCCGGTGCGAATAGGGGATCACGTCCGGATGGGGTTTGGGCCAGGGCCGCCGGCCCGGGCTTTGCGGCGGGTCGTATTCGTAATACTCGATATTCGGCGCCACCCAAAAGGCCACCCTGGCACCATTCGGCCAGGTTATTTTCGGCCGGTCGTTGGCCGGCGAATAGTCATAGAGCCCCGGGGCCCGCGGCATCTCATCTTTGTTCATGTCAAAATCAATCGTTGAGGATTTGATAGTTTTCCAGGTAGTCGACCACATCGGCCGCCGGCACCACGTCGGCATATTTGATGGCCATGTCGTAGAGGTTGGCGAAATGCGGGCTTTCGTGCTTGTCAGCCACGCATTCCTCCGGAACGATGGTGCGGAAGCTGCGCGAGAGGCTGTCCACCACCGTGGCCCGGACGCAGCCGGAGGTGGAGCCGCCGGTGACGATGACGGTGTCGATGCCGTGAAAATTCAACACCGAGGGCAGGTTGGTCTCGTGAAAGGCCGAGGCCATACGTTTGTTGATGATCACGTCCTTTTTGTGATCGATATTCAGGCGGTCGTCGAATTCGGAGCGGCGGGAGCCGACCTTGATGTTTTGCAGGCTGTCGGGGGTATCCGTGCGGGTGCCCCAGATGCCGCAATCCTCGCCCGAGTCCATGTAGGCCACATAGGTCCAGACCACGGGCAGGTTCTTGGATCGCGCCAGGTCGGAGATCTGGTTCACATAGTCCATCTGGGCTGGGTCGGTCTCGTAGGATGTGACGAACTCGCCCACGGTGGTGTAGGCCTTTTGCAGATCCACGTTGATCACCGCCGCCTTGCGGCCAAAGCCGAAACGCGGCCGGGTCGGATTGGCCTTGATCTCTTCATAAAGTTGCCGGGCACTTTTGTCCGAGGTTTCCATTGTCTTCGTCTCCCTGATTTTCAAACAGTGTCATCTATGGCCCGTATTATGGGGACACGTAACAAGTACATGTCCCCACATTCATGCGGGCGCCTTGGTTGCTGAACGGCATCCGTTACGGCTGAAATCCAACTGCCCCGTCATATTTATCCGCCTCGTCCTCGGGCAGGAACAGCTCTTCCAGCTCACGGATTTCCGGAAATCCGACAAAGCCGTGAAAATCCGCCAAGGCGTGGGATTGGTTGGCGACCTTCAGGCGGTCTTCCAGTCCGTTGTCCTCTTCCGCGAAGGCCGCGTAATAGTCCCACATGGCATTGGCCGCCGCGCGCATGGCACCACCTGGATTGATGACAATATCAACGCCGAGTTTCTGCAATTCGTCGGCATGCAGATTGGGCGAAAAACCGGTGCGGTTGTAAAGCACGGCGCTGCCCACCGCATC
>JAYGEA010000321.1:0-2934 GCA_046582635.1 Alphaproteobacteria bacterium | reverse complement strand
CGACGCCGCCGGGTTCCGCTATTTCCTGCAGACGTGCCGCAATGTTGACGCCGTCGCCAAGGATGTCCTCGCCTTCGATGATGATATCGCCCAGGTTGACACCGATACGAAAGATGATGCGCCGGTCTTCATCGACGCCTTGGTTTCGCTCGATCATGCCTTGCTGAATTTCGACCACGCATCGGGTGGCGTTCACCACCGAGGGAAATTCCAACAGCAGTCCATCGCCCATAGTCTTGACGATGCGACCGCCATGCGCGAAAATCTTGGCGTCAATCAATTCCGCCCGGTGCGCCCGTAGAGCATCTAGCGTGCCGGTCTCATCCACGCCCATAAGCCGTGAATAACCGACGACGTCAGCCGATACGATAGCTGCCAACCTACGTTGCGTTCCCTCCGCCATGGAGCCGAGTGTAACGGTGACTGATAGGAGAATCTATCTGGATTGGAGGTGGGCTGCATGCCTCCTATTGGCGCAATTTTCTGGTGCCGGCGTTGAACCGCGACTTCCGCCAGTGCATTGATATTGCCCCTGGTTCCATGACTGCGCCGGCCATCTTGGTATTAACCGTTTGCCCGCGCTCCGCGCCATCACCTAGACTGCACCCGCGCGCACCAGATGTCTTGAAATACAGGAAACGCCATGACCGAGCTGCCCGTTATTTCCGCCGACAGCCACATCCAGGAGCCTCCCGAACTCTACGCTGAATGGTTGGACGCGAAGTATCGCCACCGGGCGCCCAGGACCGAGACCCGCGACGGCAAGACCTTCGTGATCACCGACGGCAAAAAGCCGCGCCGGATCGACCTGGCCGACGCGCGCGCCAACGAAGAGGATCAGGACAGGGAATTCCGCGGCGATCCCACGGGCGGCCGCGATGTGGACCGCCGCCTTGGCGACATGGCGCGCGACGGCGTGGTTGGCGAGGTTATTTACCCCAATTCCTCGCTCTCGCTGTATCTGTCGCCGGACGCGGGCTATCAGTACGCCGTCGCACGGGCCTATAATGATTGGTTGATCCAGAATTTCTCCGCCCATGCCCATCAATTCGCGCCGGTGGGGATTGTCCCGGTGATCGATATCGGGGCCGCCGTTGCGGAGGTGCAAAGGCTGGCGAAGCTGGGCTATCGCGCCATCAAGGTGCCGCTCACCGTGGCCAAACGGCCCTATAATCTGCCGGAGTATGAGCCGCTATGGGCGGCCATCGAGGAAACCGGCCTGATCTTGAGCCTGCATGCCTTCGCCGATTCAGAGGATTATTATCCGGAGGACTGGGGCGAGGACGAGGGCGTTGGCGGGGCGCTGATCTTCATGGCCATGAGCATGGCGCGGGGTCAATACCCGGTGGCGGAACTGATCGCATCGGGGGCGCTGCAACGCCATCCCAAGCTGAAATTCGTGATCGTCGAGTGTGGTGCCGGTTGGCTGGCCTGGCTGTTGCATGTGCTGGACGAGCAGGCCGACAAGAAGCACATGTGGATCCGCCCCCGCCTGGAGATGAAGCCCAGTGAATTCTTCCGCCGCCAGGGCGGGATAACCTTCTCCGACGATCCCATCGCGCTGCGGTGTCTGGATCTGATCGGTGCCGAGACGCTGCTTTGGGGCAGCGACTATCCCCATGACGAGGGCACATTCCCCCACAGCCAGGAGGTCATCAGCCGCACATTTGCCGGCGTTGGGGAGGCGGACAAACGCAAAATCGTCCATGACAACGCCCTTCGGCTCTACGGGTTTGCCCCCTGATACTCGGTCTTAACCAAGACCCCATTAGGGCGGCATGTAGGGCGGCATGATTTATTTTAACCCGAGTTATCGCCATGGGGTGATCCTGGTCCTGTTGGCCGGCTTGTGCTGGTCGTCCATGGGCCTGGGCATACGGTTTATCGAGACCGCCAATGTCTGGCAAATCCTGTTTTACCGCTCGCTCAGCCTGGCGCCGTTCCTGTTTCTGGTCATCGCGGTACGTTCGGGCGGCCGCCCGTTCCTGGTCATCCGCAAGGTGGGCCTGGCCGGACTGATCGGCGCCATTGCGCTGGTCTTCGCCTTTACGGGCGGTATTTTCGCCATTCAGGCGACGACGGTCGCCAATGCGATGTTCCTCTTTGCCGCCGCGCCGTTTCTGGCCGCCCTGCTGGGTTTGTTCATATTGCGCGAACGGGTGCGGACCGCGACGTGGTGGGCCATGGTTGTCGCCATAGGGGGCATCGCCATTATGGTTTGGGAAGGCATATCCCTGGGCCGCATGATGGGCAATGCCGCGGCGCTGATTTCGGCCCTGGGTTTCGCCGTCTTCACCGTCGCCCTGCGCTGGCGCAAGGTGGAGGACATGATGCCGACGGTTTTCCTGGCCGGCGTCTTCGCCATTGTGACATCGGCGGCGGTTTGTCTGGCGCTGGATTATTCGCTGGTCCTGCCGGGGCGGGACATTCTCGTCGCCTCGTCCCTGGGCATCTTTCAGGTGGGCGCGGGGATGGTCATCTACACCATTGGCTCGCGCGCCATTCCGGCGGCGGAATTGGCACTTTTGTCCATGATCGAGGTCGTGTTGGGGCCCTTCTGGGTCTGGCTTTTCCTGGGCGAAACGGCGGGGGTGTTTACACTATTGGGCGGCGGTGTGTTGTTGGCGGCAATCGCCGGGAATGCGCTATCGGGTCTTCGCAACAAACCGGCGCCTATTATTTGAGAACGGGAATTCGCCAATGACCACGTTTTCAATGCTATAATCCGATCTCGTCGTGACTACCGTTTATCCCTTTGGAACATTTCTGGAGCGCCCCGATGAACCAACGCCCGCCCGCTTTTCTTGGTATCCGACACATCGCCTTCAAGGTGGCGAACCTGGAGGAGTGTGAAAAGTTTTATATCGATGTGATGGGTATGGAGCTTCTTTATCGCGCCAACGATAACCTGGTTTATCTGACCTGCGGCAACGA